>PLCH01000582.1 GCA_003135585.1 Chitinophagaceae bacterium | reverse complement strand
ATAAGTGACTGGCTCATTATCGGGCGCGTAGGTTGCAGGCATAACTTCGGGCGCAAGCCATAACCGGTGGCCCCCATATATCCGCCAGGCTTTACCACCTGTTTTTCCTTTTTCGTCAGGAGATAAGTAAAAAAGATTCTGCTTATCAATAAAACCAACACCCAGAATCCGGGCCCCGATGGCCGAAGCAATGATTATTTCCATTTCATTGTTGGCCAGCCTGAGGCAATTGGACCAACCCATATAATCAATATTTTCCTCCAGTTTTATCATAAAATCATTGTTCAAATCGATGCTGGAATTTTGTAAGGATATCACAACCTGTTTCCGTAACTACCACCAAATGTTCTAGCCTAATGCCATACTCTTTTTCATAAATGGCAGGCTCCAGCGCAATCACCATGCCTGGTATTAGTTGATAATTGTTATAAGGAACGATGCGCGGCTCCTCATGGTAGGCTGTTCCAACACCATGGCCGCTGTGATGTGGATAATTCCCGATATGACCGCGCATCAGTAAATCTATTGTCTTTGCTTGAACTCCCGGCTTGATTGCATTAATTCCTATCTCCAAAGCTTCTTTTACCAATGAAAATGTTCTCTTTTCTGCGGCCGTACCCTGGCCCACTACCATGGTATTGCATGAATCGCCCCAGTAGCCCTGTAAGCAGGGTGTGAAGTCACTGAGTATCACATCTCCTTCTTGGATCAGTTTATTGGTAGGCATGCCACCGCCCGAAACGGTGCCTGCCCCGCTGCTCAGGTCTGCCATCAAAGGCACCCTGTGTCCGACAACCCCTTCAATATCTGCCCTCACTAAATTGAAAAGTTCAAGTTCGCTCAGGCCTATCCGGGTATATTTCAAAACCGCAGCCTGCCCGATATCAGCCAGATGGGCGGCATCTCGGATGCATTCGATTTCGTCCTGGTCCTTTACTGCCTTGAGATATGCGATTTCGCTAGTCACATCCACCCAATCGATCAACGGGTAACGTTCAACCAGTGTACGCACAATCGAAAATGGAATTGAATTTATTTCAATTCCTACCCTTGAATGAGTAATATTATTTTTATTGAAGAAGGAGTCGATGCATTTCAGGCATCCTTCAGTAAATGCCAATGGCAAGGTGTAGCTATAACTTGTATAGGGGGTGATTGATATGAATGGATTTACAGGCGCAGCGTGGGTCACTTCGTTATCTGCAATCACAAGTGCGGCATCATACCCGGGCGCAACCAGAAGGACAGATGGCAGCAACTGAAAGGGAGAAGGTCCATATTCAAAATAAAAAAAATACCCGCTGAAATACTTTATTGATGAAGGAGATGTGATGATGAAGGCATCAATATTTTTGTACTNNGACCTTGCCATGGTTTGTCCCTGCATCTGAAGGAGTTTATTATAATAAATACAAGCTTAGCGATACTCTGATTTAACCAATACTTACCCGGGGACACGATATTTTTTAATGATATCCATATTGAGTTCAATTCCAAATCCGGGTTTTTGCGGGACTTCTACAAACCCATCCTTTTGAACAAATGGGTTAACCAGCAAACCTTTCCTTATAGCTGATTCAGTTACCGAAAATTCCAGGAATGGTGCATGTGGGATTGCAGCGATAAGTTGTAGGGTTGCAGCAACAAGCACGCCTGTTTTGAAAGCGTGTGGAACACATAAAATATTATTATCTGCCGCTAAACTGGCAATTTTTTTTGCCTCTGTCAATCCACCGCATCGGGATATGTCAGGCTGAACAACATCGATATGGGTTTCATTGATCAATCGCCCAAAGGCCAGCCTACCGCTTTCTTCCTCTCCTGTTGCAATCCGCATCGTTGTAGATTCAGTGAGTTTTTTATACCCGCTATAATCCTCGGCTGGAAGCGGTTCTTCCAACCAATAAATATTCAATTGTTCCAAAGCTTTTGCAACATAAATGGCTGATTTCAACCTGTACCGTTTGCCGATATCAATCAAGATATCGGCATCATCACCGGCAGCCTCTCGCGCTGTTTTGATCAATTCGATATCAAAATGGACATCATAACCCAGTGGCCCCCATCCAAATTTAATGGCGGTAAAACCTTGTGACAAATACGTGTCAACCATTTTCCTGACCATCTCTTTGTTTTCAGGCATCAATGCACTCGCATAAGCCCTTACTTTATCACTATAACTCCCCCCGAGTAATTTATGTACTGGCTTTCCGGTTGCTTTACCCATTATATCCCAGAGGGCCATATCAATACCACTCATTACATGCATTACTGGGCCGAACCTTCCGTAATAATATGTTTTAGCCCACATCTCATTCCATATCTGCTCATAATCGAATGGGTCGAGCCCGGTAACCACTTCCCGCAATCCAAAACAGGTTCCGTGAGACATATACGCATCGATGATCGCCTTGCCTACGGTCGGCGCAGTATCTACTTCTCCATACCCCGTGATACCTTCGTCTGTCTCAACAACGATAATCAGATCATCCTGTGTACCGTCTGCCGCACTTGAAATTTCCGGAAGTTTTAAGCAAATGGCCTGTACATTCGTAATTTTCATTTGAGATGATTTTGGAATTGATTTATTGAGCGCCTGCCAAATGTCGCTAATTACCTGTTAACCAGTTTTTTTTAAAAAAAGCAAGCAGTGAATTTTCATAAATAGTAACCATTAACGTACTCACCATGATAAGTGCGCCACCAAGGTACATTAGGAATGTAATTTTTTCATTCAACAACAAGATCCCGAGGAGTGCTATAAAAAAGGGCAGAAGGTAATTTCCAAGAATGGCCTGTGTAACATCCATCCTTTTAAGTATATAAAAGAACAATAACATGGAAGCCCCATACACGATCATGCTTAATTCGAGTATACCGAAAAGCGCCACCTTACCACTATGCAAGAAGGCATCAATATGGAATGGCTCAACCCATATCAGCAACGGAAGGCTTGCTATACTACCGATGATGGAGCCATAGACAAGGATTTCCAGTTCCGTAAATTTTTTATCAACCAGCATCTTGCAATAGGTATTATAGAAGCCGCAACAAATGCAAGCAAACAGAAAGATCAGATTGCCAGTAAGGTATTGGCTTTGTTTAAAATTGGCACCTGATACATCGGAAATGGAAGTCAGTAAAACACCGGCAATAGCAACGCCAAAACTCAGGACCCTGATCAAGTTCAACCTTTCCTTAAGCAGGATAGAAGCAAAGATTGCCACGATTACAGGTATCGTAAGGGTAATAATGCCAGCATTTGCCGCCAGGGTCTTGCGTGATCCCAATGTATAACAATATTGCATGAGGAAAACGCCAATAATGCCTGGCAACATAAAATATTTGATCTCATGCCATCTCCATTTCATTTTTACATGACGTTTTTTGTTCTCCATCCAAAGCAAGGGCAAGAAAATGATGGTGCTTAAGATCATCGGTACAAATGCAACGGTAATGGGACCATAAGAATCCCCGATCAGCCTGATCACTGGAACCTGAGTCGCCCACATGAAATTGATGATAATTACCAATGTCCAGTCGATCGTTTTTTGAGTTAATACCGATTTCATAAACAGGGATGGTGATATTTACAGGCAATAAATAAATAGATCTCCTAACAAGCCGCAATATTTTTCTTTCTAAAATGATTTATACTTATCATATATTTCGCGCAAAAAATGGCCATCAAGCAACTCCTTGAGCGAATGCGCTTCATTATCCACTTTTTCTTTGGCCCGTTGAAAAACTTCCGCTTCCACAACATTTGGTATTACAACAATGCCGTCAAAGTCAGCAAATATTAAATCGCCGGGATTTACTATAACATCACCGCAATGCACGGGTACATCATACCCGACAACCATTCCCCGACCTTTTGAATCCNNGGAAATTCATTTCAATAATTTTAATACAATCCCGGACCTGGCTATCGCAAATGCATCCTGCAACGCCTTTTCGCTTGGAGATGGTAGACATCAACTCGCCCCAGGGTGCATTGGTACCATTATAATCCGTTGAATGTATCACTACATCGCCAGCTTTTAAAGAATCCATGGCCTCAATCTCGAGGTCATAAGGATCATCTTCTATGATGGCATCTGTTTCAATCCAATAAAGAGTCTTTGCCCTGCCAACAAACCCGCAATTTCTCATGTCTTTCAGAAGCGGACGCAGTCGGTGATGCATGGCCTGGTTACGATATCCCATTTCATCGAGAATATCGCACACCGATGCAACATAAAGATGTTTCTGAATGAAAAAAAATAATTCCTCATCGCTCTTGAATTGCATCATCTCTTTAAATTTAAAAAATATAATTTTTTCATTGGTTTTGCTAAAAAATTAGAAATCCATTTTACCAATCGGATCTCGGATAGTCGGGTTTTAAGGATTTACCGATTTGGATTCAGCCAGAATTTTAACGTAAATACTTTTTGCTTTTTTATAACGCGCTTCCACAACATCCTGGTCATGTGTGAAATAACTGCTCCAGGGGCCGCCCGGGGCAATCTTGGCAAGTACATTGTCAATCCATGTTATAAAATATTGTGCATCCTCGGCACTGGCCCGGACAAGCTTTTTATCGACTATCACATATACCGGTGCCGTATGGGATCCATGACCTTTATCATCCATACGCCTGGCCACTATCCAACTGCTTGCAGTTATTTCAAAAGTGGTTTTAAAAACAACCGGTGCACCGGGTTTAACCGACGCTGGTTGGCTGCCGATGACCTTTCCGTTGCAAAGCAATTCAATCGCTCCTGAAAGTGTTTTAGTGGTNNTATTGACTTGCTTTTTTTTCTTCACATTCATTTTATCGCCTGGTTCATAACGGTCATCTATTTTCAGGTCAAGAAATTCATCATGCCCGTTCCTGGATACTACGGTCCTGCCTTCTTTTATACCTGCTATCCATTTATCGTAGGTCAATATTTTATCCCTGACTTTTACATAGGTTAATAAAGTGCCTAAAGGTTCATTTTCGTTACAGGGGAAATCCGTTCCTGCAGCCAACCCGATCCTGAAACCACAATTCAACAACTTATAATAAGCGTGGATGGCGGCTTCACTGTTATAATTGCCATTATTTAGCGAGCCGGAGCCAAACACATCTTCAGACACAAAATCAATGGTGCCCAAGGCAGCTTCAACTGGATATTCAACAGGAATGCAACAGTTAAGCTCGTTCTGGAACGTATCCTTCAGGTATTCAAAATGCGCGAACCCGCTGACTGCATGTTGTTTCTTTGCCCAATCCAAAATTTTATAGGGTGATTCATCCCAAACCTGGTGGGCTTCCTTTAATCCCAACAATACCAGATGACCTCCAAGCGCCTGGTGGTTAAAATTAGAATACGTTGCGTCCCAATGCCATTCTGCATCCCAATGAATAATGCGACCGGGTTGTGATTCTGTGGCATCTTTTCCACTCACTTTCAGCAGGTCCTCCTTACTGTATTTGACTTCCCCGTTCCCCATATCCGCCAGAACGGATATGACTGATAGATTATTAGGTGCCATCATGGATGCCAATTGATTTACATTGGTAACGCCTGTTCCACTTCCGCAATTGCGGTGAACGTGAATATCCCCGGTATACCAATCGGCAGGCTCCGGCTTTTGGGTGACCGGGCCTATATTTTCATACTTCCCTGTTATTGTAAATATGCNNCATTCGGCTGGTATGATTTCCCGGAACTGCTGCCCTGAAAGCTTGATATCATCATCTTTTTGAAGATTGGCAGTAGTGCTTGTGTGGTACATTTCAAGGCGGCTTATCTTCGGGAAGTTCTTTATACTAACGTTAAGGCTTAACAGACCCGGAAGGGTGTTGATGCCAATTAAGCTAACTGTATTGGCTGAATCCGTAAATGCTATGACAATTAGCCCTTTTTCGGGTTTAGATACAGCAATCCTATAGGATCCCGGTTTAACAAACCTGAAAACCTGTTCAGTCGCGTAGAAATGTTTCCGGGGTATATAGGTTTGGGTGCCAGGGTCAAAACCTAAAATGCCCCAATAGCTGAATATGCTCGGTGCGTGATGTTCATAATAACTGTCATAGCCTTCCCATTCAATGGCTGCGGTGGCATTGTGATTCAGCATGCTGATAAGGTGAGCTATGCATTCTTCTGCAAATTTATAATCATAGAGCCCGATTAAACCATCATCCAACCCGTCACGCCAGGCATTCCATTCCGTTAACCAATATGTTGATTGTGGATAAAGGGAATGGGTCAGTACGGAATCAACATCNNCAGAAATGGGCAATTTTTGACATCAATGAGGTGTCTGCCATCAGTGCAGGAATATATTTTTTTATGCCATTATCCATACCGGCTACATCAGGAGCTACATATTGCACATCACCCATACCGAGGGCCTTCATCCTTTCAATCACCTTCTTCAGCAAACGAACATATTGTTGTGGATCAACAGTAGGTTCCTCCTTGTGGATATCAGGCTCATTCATAATGGAGACCAACCCAAACCTAAGATGTTTGGTATTTCTGGCATAGTAAAAAAAAGAAACCAACATCTCAATATATTCGTCTTCCAATTCAGGCCGGACCCGTTCGCCGCCCATCCACAAAGGAACCGGCCCCATAAAATTAATCATCAACTTGTCGGTTATGCCGCGATCATTGAGGTATTTTATAAGCCCCCATGCTCTTTGAAATTTTGGTGTTTCATAGAGCCGGTTATAATAATCCCAGTTAAACGTAAAAGGATCATTGTTATCATTTACGTCTTCCCACTTTTCAACAGTTTCAACTATCACGCGCCAGATGTTTGCA
>PLCH01000548.1 GCA_003135585.1 Chitinophagaceae bacterium | reverse complement strand
ATTTTTTTGTGGGTAAAGGATGAAAAGGCTGTTGATAATTCTCAGGCACAAGGAACAGATGTTTATGCCGTTTATCAAACGGTTACAGCAAACGGTAAAACAGAGGGGTCTTATTCAACCCCCCTTAAGGTAATAACCGGCCAGAATGTCCCTTCTTTTTTATTGGAAGATGTTAAGACAACCGTGCCGCAGGTGAAGCATCAGGTATATTACGCCACGGGGTATGAGTNNCGTCAGTTTGGGGAAAAAAAGCTGAAACTGGAAGGCTCCAGGGCAGGCAGCGATTTTTTTAAAATTTTCAGCTTCCCTCTGGTTGCAGGCAATCCCGAAACTGCGCTTAGTAACATGAATGGTATGGCTATCTCCCGGAAAATGGCGGAAGCTTTTTTTGGGACGCCTCAGAATGCCATGGGCAAAACGCTGCGCTATGAGAACAAATTGGATTTTGTCGTATCAGCAGTATTTGAGAATCTGCATTCACAGAGTTCTTTTCATTTCGATTTTCTGCTCAATTGGGAGGCTCAGAAAAAACTTTTGGAATGGGCTTCCAATGATTTTCAATCATATGTCGATCTTACCCCCGGTGCGAACGTGAACGTAGTGGAAGCCAGTATAAATAGGTTCCTGCAACCCAGGCTGGAAAAAAATAATACCGTTCAAATACAGGTTGGACTTCAACGATTTGGGGATAAATACCTCTACAGTAATTTTGTCAATGGAAAACCGGTAAGCGGACGAATTGAATATATTAGAATCTTCAGCAGTGTGGCCATCTTTATTTTGTTGATCGCCTGTATAAATTTTATGAACCTGGCCACTGCGCGATCTGTAAAGAGGACCAAAGAAGTCGGACTGCGTAAAGTANNAGTAGTGGGATCCTCGAGAGGGCAGCTGATCGGGCAATTTTTTTCGGAATCGATCGCTTTTTCCTGCCTGGCAATGCTCATTTCGATTCTTTTGCTGATTTTATTCCTGCCTTCCTTTAACCAGTTCACTGGTAAACATATTGACCTGCAGTTAACCCATCCAGCATTTTGGGTTTCTCTTATGGTGCTCATGCTGCTTACGGGCCTGGTTGCGGGAAGCTACCCCGCGCTATACCTTTCTTCTCTCAAGCCTGTGCGTATATTAAAAGGGGTAATGCGTTTTACCCAGGGATCCCTCTTGCTTCGCAAAGGCCTTACCGTCTTTCAGTTTATACTTTCCATTATACTTCTTGTGGCAACCATTGTCATTACCCGCCAGACAAATTATGTTCAAAATACCAACCTCGGATATGACCGTAAAAACCTGATCTATGCACGTATCGAAGGAGAACTCACCAATCAAAATAAGTATTGGTTATATAAGGACCGGCTGTCCCGCATGCCTGGCGTGGAAATGGTTGATCGCAGCAGTGAGGCTCCGCACGCCATGAATTTTGTTGTTACCGATGCAGTTAATTGGGAAGGAAAAGATAAGAACGCTTCAGTCGGTTTTAAACCCGCCTCGGTTGGGTTTGATTTTGTAAAATTGATGAATCTGAAGATTGCCGAGGGTCGCGATTTTTCAAGGGATGTTGCCACTGACTCTTCTGATGCGTTCCTGGTAAACCAGGAGGCCGTTAAGGAAATGGGTATGAAAAATCCGATTGGGAAATGGGTATCCGCGTGGCAGAAAAAAGGACATATTATTGGCATTTTGAAAGATTACCATACTCATTCTCTACGTGAACCTATAAAACCAGTAATTCTTGACGTAAAGGAATATGAATATTTCGGAGTGATCATCGCACGTACACTGCCGGGAAAAACGAAAGAAGCTCTTACCAGTCTTGAAAAAGTGTATAAGGATATCAATCCAAACTATCCGTTCTCATATCAATTTGTGGATGAAGAATACAAAAACCTGTATAATAGTGAATTAATTATTTCAAAACTTTCTGTATTATTTGCCTCGCTGGCAATCCTGATTTCCTGTCTGGGTTTGCTTGGACTGGTGATGTTTTCAGCAGAGCAACGCACCAAAGAGATCGGCATTCGAAAAGTATTGGGTGCATCCATAAGCAGTATCTTTGGGCTTTTTTCAAAGGATTTCTTAAAACTTATCATTATAGCTTTTTTGATAGCAACACCTATAGCATGGTTTTCAATGAACCATTGGTTGCAGGATTTTGCCTATAAGATTGATCTTTCATGGTGGATCTTTGCGACGGCAGCAGCGGTTTCGATTATGATCACCTTACTTACTGTGAGCTGGCAGGCGATTAAAGCGGCGATCGCCAATCCGGTGAAGAGTTTGAGAACAGAATAGATACCAAAAAAATGATGTAGAATTAAATATAAGACTCTTATTCTTATCAAATCATATGATGAAAAAAATTGCCTTCACATTCCTGCTTGTTCTCGCAGCTCATTTACATTCTCATTCCCAACAGGTTCCCCCTGCAAAGATGTCTATAGCGCGGTTGGAAAAAGACATCCCCCGGCTGTTAAAGGAATCCGACGTGCCTGGTTTGACCATTGCGCTTATTCGTGATGGCAAGCTAGTATGGTCCGGTGCCTTTGGTCTTGCCAATGCGGACACAAAAAAACGAGTCACACCCAATACCGTTTTTGAAGCGGCTTCTCTGAGTAAACCGGTTTTTGCCTATGCTGTTTTAAAACTGGTGGACGAAGGGAAATTAAATCTCGATACCCCCCTGAACAAATATCNNACTATGATGTGGGAAGTGATGACCGTATGAATCTTATCACGGCGCGGCGGGTGCTGAGCCATACATCAGGCTTTCCCAACTGGAGGCCTGATGGTTCCAATTCCTTGTCCATTCTTTTTACCCCCGGTGAAAAGTTCAGCTATTCCGGGGAAGGTATGGTCTATCTTTCCCGGTTAGTAGTAAAGATAACCGGCATGGATTTCGAGGATTTCATGCAGCAATATGCGCTTAGGCCGCTGGGCATGACGGCCTCGAGTTATATCTGGCGGGACCGCTACGATTCGCTGAAGGCCTATCGCCATGATATGCTGGGAAAAATGAGCGGAAGAAACCAGCCAACCGGTGGGCATGCCGGAACAGTCAGTGAAAAGGGAAACGCCGCCGCAAGCCTGTGCACAACCGCAATCGATTATGCAAAGTTTGTGATCGCCGTCCTGAACGGCACCGGCCTAAAAAAAGACACCTGGGCACAGATGCTTACCCCACAGGTAAGAGTAGATGAAAAATATCCACCTGTTGCCTGGGGCCTCGGGTTGGGGTTGGAGACGATGCCAGAAGGGGAATATTTTTGGCACTGGGGCGACAATGGCGACTCAAAAGCCTACGTGACCGCACTCGTTTCGGGGAAAGATGCTGTCCTGTACTTTGCAGATGGCTCTAACGGCCTCTCTTTTACAAGTGAGATTCTGGATGATGCTATCGGCGGAGACCACCCGGCGCTGGCCCACCTGGATTATGACAGGTACAATTCCCCATCCCGCATGTTGCTAAAATCAATTATGTTAAAAGGAACCGCGCAGGCACTGATTGAATATAAGGAAAACCGAAAACAGGATAGCAAGCTTGGCATCGCCGAATCAAAAATGAACGATATCGGATATGCGCTTCTTCGGATGAAAAAGCTGGACGAGGCACTGGAGGTTTTTAAACAAAATACGGAAGACTTCCCTCAGTCATGGAATGTCTGGGACAGTTATGCGGAAGCACTCATGAACAAGGGGGATAAGGCGCTTGCCATAAAATACTATGAAAAATCCCTGGAACTGAACTCGGGAAATTCAANNCACCAATAAATAATAGAATACACAAAGAAAAAAAACGCCTTCCAAACTCCACTCCTCCTTTGCGATAGCATTCGCTGGGGTTGTGGTCTGCCCGGGTCTAAGGCGGACAGATGTTATATCAGAATAGCACAGTCCGGAGAAACGTCCAGACTATATATTATTGATTTTTAATTATTTGCCGTTCTGGCATTTTCTTAGCTACAGACAATTGGTAAATCTGTCTGATAAAATAGGGANNCCCTCGGCATGGCCAGCGCTCTACTCATCCTTTTATGGGTCCAAAGCCAATTGAGCGTGGACCGATTCCACACCAAGCTGGATAGGCTTTACGCAGTATGGTCCAACGATAAGGTCAACGGCACAATACGATCCTTGCCCAACACACCGGAGATCATGGCGCCGGAACTGAAAAAGGCATATCCAGAAATAGAAGGAGCAACCCGAGTCCAGTGGACACGGAATTTGCTTTCCGCAGGTGGAGAAGAGAAGTTGATGTCTGTAGGCAATGTAGTGGATCCCGACTTTCTTATTATGTTCAGCTTTCCCCTGGTAAGCGGCGATGTGACGACGGCCCTGAATGATCCTCATGCCATTGTCATCACGAAGCGGTTGGCAAAGAAATTATTCAATACCGAAGATGCTGTCGGCCGGACGATTCTAATGGGAAAAGCCGATAATTTTAAGGTAACGGGCGTGTTGAAGGATCTGGAAAATACTCAGTTCTCTTATATCGAATATCTCTGTTCGTATGGTCAACAGACCAACATCGACAAGGACTGGACCGATATCGGGGTGGCAACTTATGTTTTGCTTAAGCCTGGTAGTCGAGTAAAGGCCGTGAACAATAAGATTAGGACCATCATCCAAGAACATTCCAACGGAAGGGCTAAGACGGAAGAGTTCCTCTACCCTGTGGGCCAATTGTACCTCTACTCTCAGTTCGAGAACGGCGTAGCGATCGGAGGACCCATCACGATAGTAAAGACCTTCAGCCTCATTGGCCTGTTCATCCTGGTCATAGCGTGCATCAATTTCATGAACCTCTCCACTGCGNNAAACGGGCGAAGGAAGTAGGTATACGCAAAGTGGCGGGCGCCTTAAAACGAAACCTGCTGGCGCAATTTCTCGGGGAATCTATTTTGATCGCTGCCCTGGCGGGCGTACTATCAGTGCTCATCGTGGGGTTGAGCCTGCCTGCCTTCAACCAACTCACGCAAGGCTTCCTGCGCATAAATTACTCCGACCTCAAGTTCTGGCTAAAGGCTACCGGCTTCATATTATTTACAGG
>PLCH01000420.1 GCA_003135585.1 Chitinophagaceae bacterium | reverse complement strand
GGTTTTCAGTTCTCAAGACCAACGATATTGAATTTAAAGTAACCAAGACCGAGGAGCCTGTTCCGGAAGCACCGATTAAAAAGGAGCCGGTAACAGCAAAGGAAAAACAGGCCGATAAACCTAAGAAAGATATAAAACCGGAAAAGGAGCCAAAACAAGAGAAAGGGGTAAAACAGGCAAAAGCNNGAAAAAAGAAGAAACAAAAAAAGAACCCGTTAAAATAGAAAAGCCAAAAAAAGCTGCGCCAAAAAAGAAAAGCGCAAAATAACAAGGCTTGCCGGATAATCCATGTTAGCCCGGTAGGAAGCATTTTTTAAAAAAAAAGCGATGGAGTACAGCACAGCTATTAAAAGACAAAAACGTGATTTCTTACCTGAGAATTTTGTGGTTACCGATTGGGGTGGCCTGGAGCCTTATTTCAAAAATCTACTGGAAAGAAAAACCGATTCTCTTCCAGAACTGGAAAATTGGTTAAAGGATATGAGCGAGCTTGAGGCGGTAGTCAGTGAAGAAGGTTGCTGGCGCCAGATCCGGATGACCTGCGATACAGAAAATAAGGAACTGGAAAATGCTTTCATTTTTTTTGTAATGGAGATCCAGCCGAAAATACAGTCTTATGCCAACCAACTGAATAAGAAATTGATCGAAAACCCGCTGACCAAGCAGCTGGACGAAAAGAAATATTTTACTTACCTGCGCTCGGTTAGAAAAAGCATTGATTTATTTCGTGAAAAAAATATTCCCATTCAGGCTGAATTGAATGTACTGGGACAGCAATTCGGCGCTCTGTCCGGAAAAATGACGATAGAAGTAAGNNACCGCAAGCTTCAAAATTTCTGGAAAATCATGACAGAAAACTCAGGGAAGAAGTTTACAGAAAAATACAGACGAGGCGGTTGCAGGATAAAGATGCGCTGAATGAATTGTACTCCACCCTGATTTCAAAACGACAGCAGGTGGCGCAGCACGCGGGATTCGAGAATTACCGCGATTATAAATTTGCAGAACTTGGCCGTTTCGATTACACCAAAGAAGATTGTTTCCAATTTCACGAATCCGTGAAACAATATATCCGGCCGCTGGTTGACCTGATCAATGAAAACAAAAGAAAAAAGCTGGGATTAAATGAACTTCGTCCCTGGGACACAGATGCGGAAGCTGAAGGCACGGAACCTCTGCGTCCTTTTAAAACAGGGACCGAACTGCTTGAAAAAACGGTGACCTGTTTTACCAATTTGCGGCCATTTTTCGGGGATTGCCTCCGGACCATGAAGGCAATGGACCGGCTGGATTTGGAAAGCCGCAAAGGCAAAGCTCCGGGAGGCTATAATTGTCCTTTGGCCGAAACAGGTGCTCCTTTTATTTTTATGAATGCTGCTGGCCAGATGAGCGATGTTACCACCATGGTTCATGAAGGAGGCCATGCGGTGCAATCCTTTCTGACGCATCCCCTGGAATTGTCAGCTTTTAAGGAATACCCCATGGAGATTGCCGAAGTCGCCAGCATGGCCATGGAGTTATTCAGTATGGATCACTGGGACGTTTTTTTTGATAAGGAAAAGGATTTAAAAAGGGCCAAGGAACAACAACTCGAAAGGGTCATCAGTATCTTTCCGTGGATCGCCACCATTGATAAATTTCAACACTGGGTGTACGAAAACCCCCAACATACCATTAAGGAAAGAGCAAAAAAATGGATGGAGACCCTGCAGGAATTTTCATCTCCTGTCATTGACTGGACCGGCCTGGAAGAGTACAGAAAATACAGCTGGCAAAAACAATTGCATCTTTTTGAAGCCCCTTTTTATTACATCGAATACGGTATTGCGCAGCTTGGAGCAATTGGCCTATGGATGCAATACAAACAAAATAAGGAGACTGCCCTGGATAATTATACAGCTGCATTAAGCCTGGGAGGAACCAGGACACTTCCCGAATTATACCAGGCTGCAGGGCTTCAGTTCAATTTCTCGGGCGATTATATAAAAAAACTAATGGATTTTCTGAGATCGGAGATGGAAAAGCTTTTGTAGAGGCAAATCAAAAATACCCCTAAAATGGTATAGCCTCCATACTTGCAATTTGACCTAATCTATTATATTTGTACCGAATAATCCGAAATACGGATGAATTTACTTCTGTATTTGTAAAATAGCTACTAATCAGAGCCTTAACCAAGAGTCCCGGTGTTTCCACATCGGGGCTTTCAATTTGCAGTTTTTACAAACCCCGCTTACCAACATTTCAATACGCTCAGATGTAAATCCTTTTGGAAGCCTTATGTCGGGAATGCCAACCTCTTCCAGGCAAATGGTATTGCTGCATACATTACATACAAAATGAATGTGATTATCCCGATGATAGCCAGCTGAGCAATTGTCCCTGCACAAAGCATAGTGAATAGAATTGTCAGGGGTGGGAATGTTATGAACAATGCCTTTTTCCAGAAAAGTATGCAGGGTCCGGTAAATCGTAACCCGGTCAAATTTCTGACCGACTTTTTTTTCAATATCATTATGGGATAAGGCACCGGCACTGCTTAAAAACAGTTCAAGTATTATTTTCCTGTTTTCTGTAACACTGAGCTGGTTAACTTTTAAGATATTTTCCAGGCGGGTCTTCATATACAAATCAAAAAAAGGCAAATTTATTTACTATCAATTTACAAATCGGGGGCTTTCCGGAGTTTCCTCTAACAATCTTCTTATATCTCCTTCCATGGCGCTTATCTCTTCCTTTTTCAGGCCATCATAGATCTTACGGATCTTTCCATTCCTATCTACCAATGCCAATAATTGGGTATGGATAAATTGTTCATCAAGATTAATGTCATTATTCCGGGGGTCATCCAGCAGATAACTTCCCCTTGCCGCACTGTAAAGACTGTCTTTCCTTCCCGTTAAAAACCACCAATCATTTGAATTAACCCCCATGGAATCAGCATATTGTTTCATTCTCGGCACGCTATCTGTCAATGGATCCACCGTGTGGGATAAAATGCGAAAATCAGGTTCATTTTTATACTTTTCATAGACCAACTTCAGGTTATTATTCATTTTGGGGCAAATTCCCTTACAAGTTGTAAAAAAAAATGCGGCCACATACACTTTACCTGCTACCTCCTTGTTTGTAATAATTTTCCCGTCCTGATTCCTGAATAAGAAAGGCTGGACATAACTAAGAACGGGCATCTTTTCTTTCCCAAAATCAGGGATAATACGGGTCAATACGAAATAAAACACAACAAACAGGACTATAAAAAAACCCAGGTATAATACAATTTTTTTATTCATGATTGGTGAGCCCAAATGGTATGCAAAGTTAGTGCAGAACAGGTTATCGGCTATTTAAAAATGTTTTTGGGTGAATCAGCGTCCGGACATAAGCAATAATATGAACTTCCAGATTTATTAAACGGCTATAAAAAACTTGACCACTGGGTAGAACCCCTTATGTGCAATAATAATCTGCTGATAGTTGTAAGTCACAAAATTGGAAAATATAATGTTCCCCTTAATTTTTTTGTTTATCTTCTCATTTACAATCATTTATTATGAAACTTTCAGTTTTAGCTGCACTTTTAATTAGCTCTTTTCTTGCTCATGCACAGACTAATGAAACCATCTATGGTTATGTTGATTCGGCTACTTTTAAGGCAGCAGAAATCCGTCCTGCTTATCCAGGTGGCCAGGGCGTTTGGATCAGGTTTCTCCATCAAAACCTGAGATACCCAATTTCAGCTTTAAAACATAACCTATCGGGTATAGTAGTTATCGAATTTACAATAGATATGGAGGGGAGGACATCTGATTATAAAGTAGTTCACCCAGCAGACCCGGATTTGGATAAAGAGTCAATCAGGTTAATAAAAAAATCCGGGATTTGGACTGCCGCCATTCTAAATGGGAGACAGGTTGTTTACCGGAACAGACAAGAGATAGAATTTCGAATCGGTAATGATGGAAATAATTGATAAAACGGGGATTTTCATATTTCTAGGCACTCCCTTGCCCCTTATTCATTAAGTCATAGTTATATAACCGCATATTTTGCAACATAGTTGCATTTATATACCTTTGCCTTCTTTTGACTAAATATGAAATACAGGATCAATTGGGATGCAATAGGCATTTCCGCCTCTGTAGCTTGCGCAATTCACTGTGGGATTTTACCCCTGGTTCTGACCAGCCTTCCTTTTTTTGGGGTCAACCTCATCGGCAATTCAGGTTTTGAGTCCTTTATGATTTTATTGGCCTTTTTTATTGGCCTTTTCTCCCTTCGCCACGGCTATCGAAGATNNTTTTGCTGCTGTTTGCCAGGCAGGTCTGGCATCAATACGAGTTAAGGCTGCTTCCTTTTGCTGTTATTCTGATCGTCGCCGCTCACCTGTTGAATATCCGTTTCAGCATGGCAAGCCATGCCGACCGGGTGAAGCCGAAACCATCCCCCAACCTGATCTGAAAATGTTTTTCCTATTTCAAAACAAGGAGTCCAGTGAATTGGTTATTTTTGTGCATCAAATGTGAATTATGATTAAAACAGGCAATCCGGTAATAAGCATTTATACTGAAATGACCCCCAATCCGGAAACAATGAAATTTGTGGCAAACAAGTTGCTTTACCTGGGCAAAAGCATCGACTTCCCTGACGTGGAAAGCACGGGGCCCTCCCCTTTGGCGATTGAACTTTTTGGTTTCCCTTTTTTAAAAAGTGTTTTCATCGCCAGCAATTTTGTAACCCTTACAAAGACTTCCGAAACCGACTGGAATGACGTGATTCCTTCCATCAGGCTTTTTTTAAAAGAATGGCTGGAGGAAGGGAAGCCCGTCATTAATGAAGATGAAATCGTTGTTGCGGGAACCGATGGCAATTTCANNCGAGTGCGGATGATGACGATGTGGTAAAACGCATAAAGGAATTGCTTGAAAATTATGTAAAGCCCGCGGTGGAAATGGATGGAGGTGCCATTCAGTTTAAAAGCTACAATGAAGGCATTGTGAATCTGATGCTTCAGGGCTCCTGTTCAGGTTGTCCCTCTTCTATGATCACCTTAAAAGCAGGAATCGAAGGCATGATGAAGCGCATGATACCCGAAGTAAAGGAAGTAGTTGCGGAGGCGGAATAATTTTTTCTTTTAACATATATACGAAAGCTACTGCGCCCGGTAGCTTTTTTTTGTGCCTCCCGGCTTCTTTCCCCCTGTGCTCTTCGGGAAAACTTATTGCCCTCTATATAACTAATTATAATTAA
>PLCH01000496.1 GCA_003135585.1 Chitinophagaceae bacterium | reverse complement strand
CCAAATAAAGAGATCCGTAATCTCAATATTTCCATTTTAGAAGGCAGATCGCTGTAAGTCCGGCCGGATTTTTGGAAGTTGCGTCGACGAATCCAGAGCCTGAATATTCCTGCAAAAATTGTCTAAACAGCGTTTACCCTTAGAGGATAGTCGGGATGGAAACTTTCCGCCTCCTGCTATTTCAATTACCCGGACCATTAACTTTGCAGAATGCAAATTTTAGACGGACAATTAGTTTCAAAAATTACGATGGACGGATTGAAGTTAAGAGTTGCCCAACTCGTAAACGAAGGCAAAAAAATACCACACCTGGCGGCTATCCTGACGGGAAATAATGGCGCGAGCGAAACTTATGTCGCCGCCAAAGTCAGGGCCTGCGCTGAAATAGGATTTAAATCCACGATGATTAGATTGGAAGAAACGGTAAGTGAAAACAAATTGCTGGGCATCATCGGGAACTTAAACAACAATATGGATGTGGACGGAATACTCGTGCAATTGCCTCTGCCGGCCCATATTTCTGACGAGAAGGTGATTAATGCCATCGGGCCTTCCAAAGATGTGGACGGTTTTCACCCGGTCAGCGCTGGTCGGATGATGCAGGGTTTGCCCAGCTTTCTTCCTGCTACTCCTCATGGCATTATGTTATTGCTGGAACACTATAAAATTGATACCAGGGGTATGAATGCAGTAGTTATTGGTAGAAGCAATATTGTAGGCAGGCCGATGAGTATTTTATTGAGCAGGAACAGCAACCCGGGCAATTGTACGGTTATNNCGGTTACCATTTGCCATTCGCATACAAAAAATCTAAAGGAAATTTGTTTGCAGGCAGACCTAATTGTCGCGGCCTTAGGTAAACCCGGATTTCTTACAGGAGATATGGTAAAGCAGGGCGTTGTTGTTATAGATGTGGGAATTACCCGCATGCCGGACCCTTCGAAAAAAAGTGGTTTTGCACTCAAGGGGGATGTTAATTTTGAAGAAGTTTCTCCAAAATGCAGTTATATCACTCCGGTACCAAAAGGGGTTGGACCCATGACCATCGCAGCACTTATGAAAAATACCCTAAAAGCCTGCCTGGAAAAGAATTGAACGTTTACAATAATCAAATGAATGAGCGAACTTTGTCCCATGCAAAGCATGCCTTTACAGGCGATATATAAAATCCCTGTCATGGAGGCGTTCTACACTCTCCAGGGAGAGGGCTTTCACCAGGGGTCTGCCGCCTATTTTATCCGCCTGGCGGGATGCGATGTGGGTTGCACCTGGTGCGATGTAAAAGAAAGCTGGGATGCTTCCGTCTATAAATCATTAAGCGTGGAAGAAATAGTCCAAAAAGCCGTTTCAGCGGAGACGCTTCTTACAGAAGATACCCTACATCCACCATCTGCCCATCCCAGAATTGGGCCAATCCACCCCAGGGAAACAGCAGCAAGGCCGGACGGCCGGGGGAACAAAAGAATTGCCGTCATCACGGGTGGAGAACCCCTGATGCATGATTGCACCGAATTAACCCGTGCACTCAGGAAGGCCGGATTCAGCACCCATCTTGAAACCTCAGGCTCCCATCCTATCAGCGGTGAATGGGACTGGATCTGTCTATCCCCCAAGAAATTCAAATTTCCACTACCTGATATCCTGCCTTTGGCAGATGAATTAAAAGTGGTGGTTTTTAATAAAACTGATTTTGAGTGGGCAGAAAAATTTGCATCCCGGGTTCCATCCGCCTGCAAACTTTACCTTCAGCCTGAATGGGAGAAATCTTCAGTGGTGACTCCCTTAATAATTGATTATATCAAGGCTAACACACAATGGGAGTTTTCATTGCAATTGCATAAATATATCCGTGTACCCTGAGATCTTTGATTGGGGCAGTTTTTAACAAGTTGCAATCAAATGAATAAATATTTTGGCACTGCTTTTTGGGTTCAGATTAGTAATTTTTCAGATATGAAGAAATTCTGTACCATCCTTTTATTANNGGCTCAGTTTGATCCCTCAAAAGTGAATAAAAAGGCTGCTCAATTATATTCCAAAGCTCAGGGATTGGCCCAGGAAGAGCATTTCAGGGAGGCCATCCAGGTCCTGCAGCAGGCCGTCAAGGTAGAGCCCAATTTTGAAGATGCCTATCTTTCAATCGCGGGTATGTATGGTGAATTAAAAAATTACCAGGGGGCGATTGACAATTATGAAAAGGCAAGATCCATAGACAGCGAATATTTTAAGGATTACAATATTACCTATTCCATTAATCTTGCGGGCAAGGGTGAATTTGAAAAAGCCCTGGATGCAATCAACATTTTCCTCACCATTCCCAATCTCAACGAAACCAGCCACAAAGCAGGTGCATACAGGAAAAGGTGTTACAGTTTTGCCATAGAGTACGCAAAAAATAAAAAAACCGACGATTACAAATTCGAGCCACTGAATTTAGGAGACAGCATCAATACGAAAGACGCCGAATATTATCCAACGATTACCATTGACGGAAGCAAACTTGTTTTTACGCGTCGTGTTAATGGCAACAATGAAGACTTCTATGAATCCGACAGATCCGGCCAGGTTTGGCTCAAAGCCAAAAGTCTTTCCGGTAATATCAACACCAACATGAATGAAGGTGCGCAGAATATTTCGCAGGACGGTCAATGGCTGATTTTCACCGGTTGTAATTTTCCGGACGGACTTGGCAGTTGTGATCTTTATATTTCTTTTTTAACAGCCGATGGATGGAGCATGGCTGAAAACCTGGGTGAATCCGTCAACACCGAATTCTGGGAATCTGCCCCTTCCCTATCCCCCGACAAAAGAGATTTGTATTTTTCCAGCAACAGGCCGGGTGGTTACGGCGGCAGTGATCTCTATGTAAGCCACCGAATGCCAAACGGTCGCTGGAGCGCACCTGAGAATATGGGCCCTGCAATAAATACGATCGGGGACGAAGGAAGCCCTTTTATCCACGCTGACAACGAGACCCTGTATTTTACTTCGGATGGACATCAGGGTTATGGAGGAAACGACTTGTTTCTCGCGCGCAAAGGGCCCGATGGTAAATGGGGCAGACCGGAAAACCTGGGCTATCCGATCAATACCATCGAAAATGAAGGAAGCCTGGTAATCGATGCGGATGGCAAAACAGCTTATTATGCCATCGACCGGGCAGACAGCCGCGGTGAGTTGGATCTTTATACTTTTGAACTTCGCGGTGATATCCGGCCGGCCAAAACTTTGTGGATAAAAGGAAAGGTATTCGATAAAAAGACAGGCAAGGGATNNCCAAAATCATTCATAGTGAGGTTCAAACAGACGAAACAGGCAATTATCTGATCACGCTGCCTGTAGGAAAAGATTATGCATTCAATGTGAACCGGAAAGGTTACCTGTTTTTCTCAGAAAATTTTTCTCTGAACCTGAAACAATTTGATTCAACCTACCATATCGATATCCCATTACAGCCCATTGAAAACAATGCGAGCGTTGTATTAAAGAATATTTTCTTTGACATAAACAAATTCGATCTGAAACCGGAGTCCCAGGTGGAATTGGATAAGCTTGTCCAATTGATGAAAGATAATCCTGTGTTAAAAATTCAGATCAGCGGCCATACCGACAACCAGGGCAAGCCTGCCGATAATCTTATTCTCTCTGAAAACCGGGCCAAGGCGGTGGTCCTGTATCTGGGCGCCAAAGGCATTGATCCCAACCGACTTTCCTTTAAAGGATGGGGGGATGGGCAACCCATTGCCGATAATAAATCAGAGGCTGGAAGAGCTTTGAACCGGAGAACGGAATTGAAAGTTGTCAGTAATTGAAAAATCATTTGGCTTGAATTTATCCTCTGCACTATCTTTGCACATGGCAAGAATAATTATCCCCGCAAAGAAGACAAATTCCAATTCAAAATTTTTTGGCGAAGGGCTCACCTTCGATGATGTGCTGCTGCTTCCCGCATTTTCACAGGTGTTGCCCCGGGAAACAGATGTCCGTGCAAGGCTCACAAAAAAGATCACCCTGAACATTCCCATGATCTCAGCAGCTATGGATACCGTTACCGAGGCCGGCCTGGCTATCGCCCTTGCCCGGGAAGGCGGCATTGGCATTCTTCACAAAAATATGTCCATCGAGAACCAGGTGGAGCAGGTCAGAAAAGTAAAGAGGAGTGAAAGCGGCATGATACTCGATCCCATCAC
>PLCH01000418.1 GCA_003135585.1 Chitinophagaceae bacterium | reverse complement strand
GTCCTGATCCTTTCTCTTTCTTTTTTATCTTTTAACAGGCTGTTTTTAAAAAGATAAGCATAGCCCTTTCCTTTTTTCACGCGCATGATGCCGGGGTCGTTGTCGCGAACGTAAATCAGGTCGATGACCAAAGCAGCATTTTCATAATCTTTGTCTGCCTTTAGGAAATCCTTATGAGATAGCTGGGCCAGTAATTCATCCATGCTTTTTAGGGAAGGGGGTAAAATAGTATGCCAGATTTCTTAATTCTTTAGATTACAGGACTTTCAATTGATTTTTCCATATCCAATGCCCCCAATTGTAGATTTTCTGCCACATTTCCCCTTATTTACCGAATTTTTTGCCTTTGATAAGTGGCATTCGATTTGAAAGAATTGAACAGGTATCTTCCGGCACCAGGAAAGTTGCTATTTAGAACACCAATAGAATGCAAAGTTACAGGTGCTTCATTTTAAAAGTTTGCATTGCAATGAGCAATTCCTCAGGAGAAAAAAAAATAATCTATCGTGTTGGCAAAATCTGCCTGAAAATAATTGCAGGTATACTATTTCTTATTCTTATTCTCCTGATCCTAATTCAGACCTCTTTCGTTCAAAATTATGCACGAAAGAAAATAGAATCTTACCTACAGACCAAATTACATACAAAATTATCCATCGGCGATTTGGATATCGGGTTTCCTAAAAAAATAATTTTGAAAAACATATATGTGGAGGATCTGCAAAAAGATACTCTGCTGGCTGGAGAAAGGCTGGAAATAAACATCAATATGTTCAAATTACTCCAGCATATTGTTGACATCCAGGAAATCGGACTGAAAGGTATCACCCTAAAGATCAAACGCCTCTTGCCGGATAGCTCTTTCAATTATGATTTCGTTATTAAAGCATTTGCGTCAAATAGTAATTCTGACAGCTCAAAAAAGACCTCTAAGCCTTTTAGAATAGAGGTAGGCAGAATTAATTTGCAAAGGATAACAGGGACTTACAAGGATGATGCGACTGGCAATGATTTTACAACTTTCTTTGAGGATTTTTCCACTCGTATAAAAACCTTCGATCCGGATCATCTTGTTTTTTCTGTGGCTGACATAAGTCTTTCCGGGTTAAGAGGGACCATGAGAGAATATCAACCGGTATTGATCATTAGGAAAATTGTGGACACGGTCGAAGTTCACAGGNNTTCTTGAGTTGGGGAACATTGCACTCAAAAACATCGATTTCAAATACGCAAATACGGTGGCTGCTGAAAATATGAATTTTCATGTTGGATCATTCAAGGCTGAGTCGAAAGCAATTGATTTACAAAGATTGCGTATATCCCTTAAAACTGCGGAACTAAAGAATACTACAGCCGAGATAAGATTGGGTAAAAATAATTTGCCCATAACAAACGCGGTAAAGGCAAGTAACGTTACTTCAGCAGATTCCGGGTGGCAACTGAACCTTTCGAGATTCGATTTTGAAAACAATTCCCTTCAATATGATGATGAAAATAAAGAGAACCTATCTGAGGGAATAGATTATAACCACTTGAAATTGGATCATTTTACAATCCAGGCAAAAAATCTCAGTGTAGGCCGGGATGAATTCAGGGGCGACATTGGTCAAATAACATTTGTTGAAAAAACCGGATTCGAAGTAAAAAAATTGTCCACTCTCTTTTTGTACAACAAAAATAATATTCAGCTTAAGAATCTGTTCATCCGGACAAACCTTTCTGAAATAAGAAATCAATCTTTCCTCAAATATGATTCCATAGACGATTTTTCAAACAGACCTGAACATATACTGACTGATATCAGGTTTGATCATTCAATGATTGCTGTCAGGGATGTGTTATTTTTTGCTCCTGCCCTCACGCAACGCCTCAGGGGCTTCGAAAACTCCACGGTCCGCCTTAATGGAAAAATAAAGGGTTTTGTGAATGAACTTGCCATTTCCAATCTTGAAATAGCTGGTCTGGGAAATACGAGCCTTCAACTCGCAGGAAAGATCAGCGGACTACCGGAAGTGAAAAAAGCTTTTTTTGATATACAATTAACAAAATTAATAACAACGAAAGCAGATATCGAAACCGTGACTCCGGCTGAAACCATTCCGGCAAATATAAGAGTGCCTGAGAGCATTTCGGTTACCGGATTTTTCAAAGGTACTTTTGATCAATTTGCCAGCAAGGCAAGCCTAACAACAAATAAGGGCAATGCCGAATTGGCTGGAAACCTGAATNNTATCCTTACCGATCAATTAGACTTTGGATATATATTAAATCAGGAAGCAAATTTTGGTAAGATCAGCTTGCAAGCTTCCGTAAAAGGCAATGGATATGATTATAGGTCAATGAATAGTGTTATTCATGCAGTGATGACCCAGGGCACGGTCAAGGACTATGAATATAAAAATTGGAAACTGGATGCCTCTTTGCAAAACGGAAACAGTACCATCACCTCTTCAATAAATGACCCAAATATCATTTTCGGTCTGGATGCAACGGCAAATTTTGTTCAAAAATATCCAGCTGTTCAGCTGAAACTTGTCATCGATACTTTGAACCCAAGGGCCTTGCACTTGATAAAAGACAGCATGCAGTTTAAATTGGTCCTTGCCGCGAACTTCAGCAATACCAATCCGGACTCCTTGAATGGGAATTTGAAAATCTATAATTTTCTGCTGACGGATAATAAAAGGGATATCCAAACTGATTCTATTTTGCTGACGGCTGAACATAAGGATACCGTTGAAAATATCCGGTTTCACTCTGAGATGGCAGACATCCAATGGAATGGCAAATACAAAATAACTGAGGTAAACCAGGCTATAAAACAAACAATTGCCAAATATTACAGCCTTCCGGGTTTTACCAGTCAGCCGGTTTCAGCACAGAACTGGAAAATGCAACTTGTCTGGAGACCCTCGCCATTGGTTTTGCAGCTGATGCCGGCCCTGAAGGGTACCGATACCGTTCATGCCGATCTTCAATTTAACAGCTCGACCCATTATTTAAACTTTTCTGTCAGGGCTCCCAAGATCCAATATAAGAATGAACTCATCAGGCACCTGGATATAGGGGCTTTTACCAAAGATACATCCTTAGAATACCGTATAAGCTTTAGGGACGCCCGTCAGGGGAATTTTCAATTATACCAGACTTCCGTATATGGGCACTTGGCAAATAACCGGCTTCTTACCTCCCTTTCGTTTAAAGATCAAACAGCGACTGAACAATTTCATCTTGGTGGAATACTTTCCCAGATTGATCATGGAATGAGATTTGTTTTCGATCCGGACAGCCTGTTATTGGACTACGACAAGTGGGATATGGCAAAAGATAATTTTGTTCAATACGATTCTTCGGGTATCGTTTTTCACAACTTGAAGCTGGGTCATCAGGATGAATTGTTGACCGTCAGCAGCACCTCTCTTTCGCCTACCTCGCCGGTTGATGTTATATTCAACAATTTTCACATAAAAACGATTATCGCGTTTGCCGAAGAGGATTCACTCTTAATGGATGGTGTGTTGAATGGGAAAGCACAGGTTAAAAATATCCTGTCCAATCCTGTCTTAACTGCCGATCTCCAGATAAAGGATCTGGCTTACAAAAAGGATACCGTGGGAAATCTAACATTGAAAGTGAACAATGAAAAACAAAATGAGTTTTCCACGAACCTTACAGTGGNNGTGGAGGGGAAAAACAATAAAATAAAAGCCGATGGAATTTATTATACGGGTGAAGGTAAAATGGATATGAAGTTCCTGATAGACAAATTAGACCTTGTACTGGTCAAGCTATTTTCCGGTGGTCAGATAAAAGATATTTCAGGAAATATAAAAGGCAATATCCATGCCACTGGGACGGTTGCGGAGCCCCTTTTGACCGGAGCTTTACATTTTGACAGCACTTATATCACCCCTTACATAACTGGCGAGCCGTTGAAGCTGTCTTCAGATAATATTGAATTCGATAACGACGGTTTTAATTTCAGCCAATTTGTTATGCTGGACTCGGCTGGTGACAAAGCAATTTTGGACGGTAATATTTATACAAAGGATTTTAAAAACTATCGTTTTGACTTATCCTTCGATGCGAATAATTTCCGGCTGGTCAACGCCCCCAATGAAATCAACCGCATGTTCTATGGCAAACTTAATATGGATGTCAATCTGGATGTGACAGGAGATTTGAATGCACCAAAAGCCAATGCTATGTTGAGGGTAAATAAACAAACTGATTTTACTTTCATATTGCCGAGCAATAACCCGGAAATAGTGGACAGGCAGGGGGTAGTTGTATTTGTAGATAAAAACACCAAAATAGACACGGCAAAACTGAGGACCTACCTGGACTCTCTCAGCAAAAATTCAGAGTTGAAAGGAGTGGATGTTGCGGCGAATATTGAAATTGACAGCAGCGCTCAATTCACAATGATCATTGACGAAAGGAATGGGGATGCTTTAACTATGAAAGGCAGGGCGGATTTAACGGGAAGCATTGATAAAAGCGGAAAAATGAATCTGACGGGAAATTATGAACTGACCAGCGGCGCCTACAACCTACAACTGAGCATTCTGAAAAGAAAATTTATCATTCAAAGGGGAAGTTCAATTACCTGGACAGGTGATCCATCGGCTGCCACTGTAGACATTACCGCTACCTACATATCAAATACGCCGTCAATAGACCTTGTTGAACAACAGTTATCCGGTCTGACGGACGCGCAGATCAACAGGTTTAAGGAAAAATTGCCTTTCCATATAAACCTCCGTATGCTGGGTGAATTATTAAGGCCCCGGATATCCTTCTCAATCGATTTGCCTGATGAATTGCTCACTTTATGGCCCGAGGTAGCCAATAAATTATTGCAAATGCGGACCGATACCTCTGAAGTAAATAAACAGGTCTTTGCTGTATTATTATTAAATCGTTTTGTGGCCCAAAATCCTTTTGTGAGTTTAAGCGGGGGTTTGGACCCCACGCTTCTTGCGAAACAAAGTGCCAGCAGCATACTGGCCAGTCAGTTAAACCAGCTCGCTGCAACCCTTATTAGNNCTTATACTCTGATAAAAATTATGCTTTTAGCCAGGCATTAAATCAAACCCAACTTACCGTAGGAGTATCCAAAGATTTATTCAATGAGAGGGTGCGGGTTACCGTAGGAAGCAATTTCCAACTGGAAGGAGTGAATCCCGGCCAGAATGCGTCGACCCTTGCGGGAAATACGATCGTGGATTACCGTCTGAGTCAGGATGGGAGATATGTATTAAGAGCCTACCGAAAGGACCAATATGAGAGCATTGTGGAGGGCCAGGTGGTGGAAACAGGGGTGGGCTTTATTTTAACTCTGGATTACAATCAATTCAGCGATCTGTTCAGGAATCGAAAAACGGTGAAACCCTATATTCCGGCAAAACACAAAAAGTTAGCTGATAACGCAAAATCTACTCAATGAAATGGGGACAAAAGGTATCATAATTTTTATTTGTGCGTCGATTCTAATGATGGCCTGCAGCCAGACAAAGTCCCTGGAAACGGGCCAATATTTGTTTGACAGGGCAACCATTAAAATTAATTCTGCGGTAAAAATTTCAAAGGGTAAAAAATCGCAATTGAAATCGGAATTAAAGGCGCTGATCAGACCGGAAACCAATAGCAGCATTCTTGGATTTCGTTTCAAATTATGGATATATAACCTGGCAGGCAAGCCGTCCGGAAAGGGATTACG
>PLCH01000073.1 GCA_003135585.1 Chitinophagaceae bacterium | reverse complement strand
TGTCCGACTCCGGCCACGACGGCACCTGCGGTATCCAATTTTATACCCTCGACTCCCATCTCAACTTTGAAGGGAGATTTTACTTTTGCACCATTTTTCAAGTTTTTAAAATACACCTTAGCCCCGGAAGGAACATCAGGCAGAGGAGTCACCATTTTGGAAGAATCAGCGGCGTGATTCATATTCATGCTGTCTTGATTCATCGCAGCCTTTGCGGTATCGGTAGCAGAGTCTGTTTTATCGCTGGCACTATTGCAGGCAAATAATCCCAATAATAATGCGGCAGGAATAAAAAATTTTGTTCGCATTGTTTATTTTTTTTAATGTTAAAGAATACGTAGATAATAATTCCTTACAAGTTAGTTCAAATTATTTCCTCGGAGCAAGGCCTCCCCATTTATTTTCTATTGGTTCACCCAAATAATTTTATCTTCCACCGGTTTCCTGAAGCCTTTTGGGGAGGGCACCCTGACAAATCCCAGATAGAAAAAGCCCATCAGTCTATCCTTTTCACCAAGACTGAAAAATGGCTTGGCCTCCTCATCATAGGTAATCCCACCGGTGCCCCAATAACCACCCAGGCCATACGCGCAGGCGGACAGGTATAAATTCTGGACAGCACATGCCACGGCGGCAATCTCTTCGATTTCCGGAATATTTACATCAAGGCTTCGTTTCATGCACAATGCGATCACATGCGAACATTCAGTCGGCGTTTTCAACAGTTTCTCGAATTTTTCCTCCTTATATCGCTCGCCTGAATTTTTTTTGTACAATGCCGCCTGGAATTCAGCCAGTTTTTTTAACCCATTCCCTGAAAAAATAACGAAACGCCAGGGCTCGGTATTCTTATGGGTAGGTGCCCAATTTGCATTTTCCAATAGCTGCCGGATGATTTCTTCCGGGATAGGCTTGCCAGAAATAAACTGGTTCGTATAAACGCTTCTTCTTGAATGTATCAGCAGGTTAACTTGATCTACATCAAATATATTTCCATTTATCAAATCCATTATTTCTAAATTTAATTATAATGCTGCCTTCCTTTACCGGAAATTCTGGGTCATCCATCGCTGGAGGGTTGACAAACTCCAATATCCAGGCACAATAATGCGTCGAATCGTATACAAAGGGTCCTTTTCATCTCTTTTTCCACTTAACTGGAAAGCAGCTTTAAAACCTCGTTTCTTTAGCTCCTTTATAGTATTGCGGTCCCAGAGGCCGAAAGGGTAGGCAAAATAGCGAATACTCTTTCCGGTGATGCTTTCAAGCAATTTGGTGGGCTTATCAATCTGGATGGTCCAGTCATCGCCTTGGTATTTCTTTACATTATGGTGGTCCCAGGTATGAGATCCAATGATATTTCCTGCTTCAGACAGCTCTCGTATCTGCTGCTTATTCATATACTTTAGGCGACCCAGGGATACAGTCATGATAAAAAAAACCCCTTTATAGCCATACTTCTTCATTTCGGAAAAGGCAATCGAGTACTGGTCGAGGTCAGTGTCATCAAAAGTAAGAAGGATAGGTTTATCGGGCAGGGATGCACCTTTCGTCAAATAGGAAATTAACTGGTCCGGCAAAATGGTATGGTAGCCCCTACCGGCCAGCATTTTAAGCTGATCCCGGAAATTGGCTGCTGGCACGATATAATCCTTTGCCCTTTTTGAATCTGTCGACCGCCAATCACGAATCTGGTGATAACACAGGATCGGGACCTGTTTTCTGGATAAAATGGCAGAGGCATCTGCAGGTATGGAGCTAACTGTATCTGAATCATTGTTTTTTCTTGATTGGACGCTATCGGCAACAGCCATAATTTTTTTACCGTCCCCGCCGGACCTGCAATTTATCAGGAAAATAAACATTACCCATTTGAATCCGATCCTCTTATTTTTCAACATATTATAAAAATGGTTTGATGACAGGATGATATTGCGATTTATGTATAGTTTTTGGGCGAAGTTAAAAGAAAGTCCATGCCCTTCAATCTAATAAATGGGATCAGGGAAGGTTTTCCAATAATAATTCCCTGTCTGCTTCATTATAATTTTGTATATTGCCCTCCATTTTATTACCAATACAATTAAAAATGAACACAAAAACAACAGGCACCGTAAAGTTCTTCAACGCTGACAAAGGATTCGGTTTTATTAAACACGATGACTCCAGCAAGGAAACTTTTGTACACGCCAGCGGATTGATCGACCAAGTCAAAGAAAATGATCGTGTTGAATTTGACGTGCAAAACGGTAAAAAAGGCTTGAACGCAGTAAATGTTAAACTGATCCGATAAATCTGATCTTTTTACAACATGCTAAAGGGCCGGACCTAGATCTCCGGCCCTTTATTATTTGATGGTGTTTCAATCCAATAAGGTCAGTCTTTTACTAAAGGGGAGCCCATTGTTTTTGCCATTCAATTACTGGTCTTTCATGGGCAAAATGAAGCGGCAGCCAGATATAACGGGAATCCTCCAGGTTTGTCTTATTCCAACGGTCAGCCATAAAAATATAGCGGTTGTCTTTGCCCGCAATTGGTTGGATGTAAGTGCTTTGTGAATGATAGGTGCTATCTGCGTCCCACCCAATACAAGGATTATCATACAATTTCCATTTTGACAGCGGCTTATCCGCCACAGCGTAAAGTGCGGCATTGGGGTCCCAGCCTGTACAAAGAGAAGTCAGCAGATAATACTTTTTATTGTACCTGACCATTGCCGGTGCTTCCCGGTTTGCACCGATCAGAATTCTATGATATACCTGGGTGGGTTTAAGGTAATCATCCGAAAGAAGGCAAACTTGCATAGTCTTATTGTTTTCAGAAGAATAAATCAGGTAGGCCTTCATATCCTCATCCTGAAAAACTGTCATATCGCGCGACATCTGACCATTGGGCCTCACACTGCCCAGATAATGATATGGGCCCTCAGGGGTGTTACTTACCGCGACCCCCGCCCTGGCATAACTGTAGTCTTGCTTATCGATATGCATCCACATGACAAATTTCCGAGTGGTCCTGTTGTAGACTACCTTAGGACGCTCAATAACTTTGCTGAAATGCAGGTCACTAGAACTATCCTTCCTATCCGGCGATAAGGCAGATCCTTGATATTTCCAATCCAACAAATCCTTCGAGGAATAACAGGATACACCTCCGGCATTCACGCGATAATCCTCCCAGGAATTAATGCCATCCACTCTCCAGGTCTTTCCACTCTTAATTTCTCCAAACCAATAATAGGTACCCTTATAATAGAGTATGGATCCCCCGTGAGCATTGATGGGCTGACCGGCATGATCTTTCCAAACTTCCCCGGGTCTGATCTTGGATGCAATTTTCTGGCCAGGAGAGGGAAAAGNNATCAATTGAATAAAACTGCTTATTATAGAATGATATGTTTTTCAAACTGTAAATTGCATAAATTATTTAAATCACAACCTTCCGTTATGCGCTTTACCATTTTCTTTTCATTTTTATTGTTTTCAGCCGGCTGTTTTGCTCAGGAGTATTACCTGTTTGTGGGAACTTATACAACGGGGAAAAGTGAAGGAATTTATGTTTACCGTTTTAACGCGGTCACAGGCAAATTGACACCGGTAAGCACCATCCCGTCAAAGAATCCTTCCTATCTCGCCCTTTCTCCAAATGGCAAATACATGTATGCGGTAAATGAGAACGGTGGCACACAATCGGGAGGAGTAAGTGCGTTTTCATTTAACAAAGCAACCGGCAAGCTCCATTTTCTGAACATCAAAACCAGCGGCGGAGCCGATCCCTGTTACATTTCCATCAATAAAACCGGAAAATGGGCGATAATTGCCAATTATAGCGGAGGCAACCTCTCCGCACTCCATATTAAGGCCAATGGTTCGCTGGATACTTTGACCCAATTGATACAGCACTCAGGCAACAGCGTAAACCCCCAACGCCAGGAAAAAGCACATGTGCATTCCGTAGTGTTCTCGCCAGACGAACATTTTCTTCTTTCAGCCGACCTGGGAATGGACAGGGAATCGATCTACCGGTTCGAACCTGAGAAACATCAACCTCTTTCAAATGCAAGGGATTCTTTCGTTAACACGCTTCCGGGAACAGGGCCCCGCCACCTGGTATTTCACCCACGGAGGCCTTACGCCTATCTCGTCGAAGAGTTAACGGGTACCATTGACGCCTTTCATTATAGCGATGGCCGGTTGATTAACTTCCAGCATATCAGTACACACCCTGATGATTATAATGGAGAAAAAGGAAGCGCTGACATTCATATTTCTCCCAATGGAAATTTTTTGTATGCCTCCAATAGGGGCGATGCCAACAATATCGCCATTTATGCCATTGATTCAACCAGCGGGAAATTGATCCTTAAAGGATTTCAATCTACCCTGGGTGCTACCCCCCGAAATTTCATGATCGATCCTTCAGGCCATTATTTATTAGCAGCCAATCAGAAAACCGGCAATATTGTAGTCTTTAAAATAAATCGTCAAAGCGGTTTGCTTCAGCCGACCGGAAAACAGGTCGAAGTTCCAAGCCCTGTCTGTCTGAAAATGCTGAAAGAATAAAATTGGCGGTTTGGGATTCCCTCTAAGTAAGGGCTGAAATCATACAAAAGTGATAAACGTTTAAAAATTAATTATGAAGACATTCGGTTTCTTTTTTGTTTTAATCATTGGGCTGTCATTTATGGATACTCCAGCCAAGGCCCAGGGTGAAACAAAATCGAAGCAAACAAAAAACCACCGAAAAAAAATCCAGCATTTCTCTGATTCCGCATGGAAGAGGGATTTTAAAATCACAGACACGTCCGAAGCATTAATCATCAATCGTATTGAGGACATAAACAATATCCTGAATGCCTTTAACGATGTAATAGAGAGAGGTTACGACACCAGTGATATCGTGGATGAACTGCCACGATACGAGAGAAATATCAATATTTTTAAATACAATATTTCCAGCCTGAGTGGGAGCCTCAATTTGCGCAATCTGTCCCTGTTACAGGACATTCTGGAAGATATGATCAATGATCTGAAAGACTGGCAAAGCTCCCTCCTGTCCTATTACACGGAACTAGTAAGTATAAGTACCCGTATGACGGCCATCAAGGCCGTCTCGGTAGATTCCACTTTACAAAAACTACCTCCCGACGGTGCTTTGAGGTCTCTGTACACGCGTCGGATGAAAGAATTACAAACCAAATGGGTTTCCACAGATACCGTTATAAAAGAAACTCTTTTAAAAATAGACCGGTTACAAACCAAGGTTTCCAACCAATACAATGAAGCCATACAGCTTCAAAATAATATCAATGGACTGATTAAAAGCTATAGCAAAAAGGCTTTTGGCAATGAGTACGGTTATTTGTGGCAGCCTCCGGCAGTGGATAGCAGCCGCAAGGATCTCGGCCAAGTATTGGAAAGGTCGGTGAGCGTTACAGGCAAGGTGCTCCAATACTATTTAAACGATAATTGGGGAGGTCGCATTACCGCTGTTATATTGACAATTTTTTTCTTTTTCTGGGTTTATTTTAATTTAAGAAAAATCCAGCAGAAAAATATAGCCGTCTTAGAAAAGCTAAAATATATTCATGCTTTCCCCATTACTGCTTCGTTTGTTTTTCTGTTTACCGTTACACCTTTCCTGGACCTTCATCCTCCTGCCGTATTTGTTGAGATGATGCAATTATTGCTTGTCGTGTCTTTAATGGGCTTATTGTTTAAGAGGTGGCCTAGAAAATTGTTTAATTTCTGGTTAATCCTGGTTGCCCTGCTCCTGTTTCACAGCATCAAGGGACTGATGATAAGCAGTACATACTCATCTAGAATTATAACCTTTATAATAGATATTTTTTCTATCTGGCTGGGCCTGGTTTTGGTCAGGGAGATGAAAAAGAACCGGGACTATTTTCCGCGTTATATGGTCGTAGTTGCGATTCTCTATATAGTCCTGAACGGGTTGGCGGTTCTTTGCAACCTTTTTGGAAGGGTTACCCTGGCCCAGGTACTTGGGAATACTGCTATTTCAAATCTAGTTCAGGCGATAGGATTAATTATTTTTATTCAAATATTTATTGAGGCNNACCCGCTTTACGGCATATCTGAATTACCAAAATGTTGAATTGCGATTACGGCGAATCTTGACATTTATTGCCGGCATATTCTGGTTTATTAATCTTACCCAGAATCTCAATGTTTATGAATCAGCCTATAACGACATTGTTGATTTTCTAAATGCCGTAAGAACGGTTGGAAACACTTCTTTTACATGGGGGAGTATTGCAATTTTCTTCTTTATTATCTGGATCTCGCATATTCTTCAAAAATATATCGGCTATTTCTTTGGGGATACTGAAGATGAGATTATGCCCGATAAAAAAACAAAACTTGGAACCTCAGTTTTGCTTATCCGTCTGGTAATATTGACCGCTGGGTTTTTTCTCGGTATTCTGGCTTCCGGCATTCCGCTGGACAGGGTCACTATTATTATTGGTGCTCTGGGCGTAGGCATTGGACTTGGATTGCAGAATATTGTAAACAATTTGGTATCCGGCGTCATACTGGCAATAGAAAGGCCCATCCAGGTCGGGGATTTAATCGAGATCAGCTCCAACAGCGGAAGGGTGAAAGAAATTGGTATCAGGTCAAGCCGCATTGTAACACCGGAAGGGGCAGAAGTGATTATTCCCAACGGGGATATGCTTTCGCAGAAATTGACAAACTGGACGCTAAGCAACAGTTATCTGAGAGGTGAGATCATTCTTAAATTAGCAAATGGAACTGATATAGACAAGGCGAGAAAACTGATATTTGAATTGATGGCTGGCAATGAAGATATTATGCCAAAGCCGGAGCCTCAGGTATTGGTCCGTAGTGTCGGACAATCTGGAACTGAACTCCAGATATTGTTCTGGGCATATGACATCAATAAATGGGTACAATTGAAAAGTGACATGTTACAGAAAATTTATCAAGCTTTTACCAAGGAATCCGTTACCCTGGTTTAGGCAATCCTGAAATGATTCCCTGCATATCCTTTCGATGAGACCTTATCCCAATTTGGAATAATATGCCTGAAAATTAATAACGTTTACGCCTGAGCGGCGTTGGTCGCTTTTTACCCAATACTTCAACCTTTACCCGGGTCAACCCTCTGCCCGCGTAGCCTAATTGCACTGCAGCAGCCCGGCTCAGATCAATTAGCCTTTTATTATTGTGATGCATCCGGTCTGTTATTCTTACTATGACTGTTTTTTTATTGCGCAGATTGGTTACCTTAACCCAGATATTTAATGGCAGGGTATTGCTTGCAGCTGTCATTTTTTTCTGACTAAATACTTCCCCGTTGGCGGAGCTGCGACCGTTGAATTTATCGGCGTAAAAGCTTGCAGTCCCGTATTGCAATTTTACAGATTTATCTTGGCTGCCTTGAGATACCCCTTGATTTGAATGCTTGACCTGGGCAAGAATCTGATTGCCGCATAGAATGCTGGGGAGCAGAACTATTATTGTGAGCGTATTCATCCTAGTTAACTAACCAAAAAACCAAAGATTAAATAGCTTCGAATCCATTCTTAATTGATCGTTTTTCCGGTAAAATATTTTTCCCTTAAAAACCTGTCTTCTTCATAAATATCTTCATGAAATTTAATCTTACCGGAGGAGGCTTCACAGGTAAAATAGCGAATGAAAACAGGCAATTTTGGAAATCCGTTGATCATATGTTTTTCCTGCCGCCCGATCCACACCTTCAGGCTATCGGCTTGCTGACCGGTACTGTCACTTCTTAGCAAGAAGTTAGCCAGTTTTTTCCATTCCTTCACCCGGACACAACCATGGCTGAGTGCTCTGAATGACTTACCGAATAACCAGCGGACATTTGTATCATGGATGTACACGCTGTATTTATTGCGAAAATTAAATTTTATAACCCCCAGGGAATTGTCATCCCCCTGCCTTTGCTTTATAAGATAAGGAAAATTTCTTTTGNNCATCCAGGACACTGTCATTTTTATCAACCACCATTAGGTTTTCCTTATCGAGATATTCAACATTTTCCTGGATTTTAGGAAGCATTTCCTTAAATATTATGCTATAGGGAACCGTCCATTGGGGAAAAGTAATGAAATTGGAAATTTCACTCGTCAACAGAGGCGTACGCGCATCGGGTCTTCCCACTATGACCTTTGATTGAAAAACCAGTGTATCATCATCAATCACTTTCATATTGAAAGCCGGTAAATTGACCCAAACATAATTATGGGGCAGACTGTCCGGCAGTAATTTATAACGGTCCAGATTAATTGCAATTCTTTTGAATCTTTCCCAGTCGGTGTTGTTAAGGTTGTCCACCAATTGATCAGAGACCCTGCCGGTCACTTTCAGTCCATGGGTTCGCTGGTACTTTTTTAGAACGATCATAAATGCCGTAGTATCCATATCGAAAATATTGCTGGACAATATCCCCAACTCCTGCAATCTCTTTTGAAGGGATTTAAAAAAACTAACTGAATCCTTATAGGGATAGTATAGATACGTATAAGGGGTAAAAACGGCTTTGGCAAGATAATTCTTGATCTGTGCTTTCAGGGAATCATATCCCGCATACTTTGGTTCAAGATGGTGCAGGGGTTCGCGAATACTTTGTGAACGAAGCGCCGTATCGAGGGTCTGCAAATAAATTTGATCTTTTAAAATTGTATCAGTTCTCAGGGTAACGCTGTCATATTTGAACCGGCCCTGTTTCAGGTGTTTTACCAAAGTGAAAAATGCATCCGTCAATAAAATATCAGCCCTCGCCCACAAAACTGCATTTTTCTTGGCAAGGGTATCGGCAAGAAACACTCGATTAACAAAGGCGAGAGGCCGGAAATGGTAGTCCGCGGGAAATAAGCCGTAATCCTTCGAATTTTCAATAAAGTTGTAGAGCGAATCTCCCAAGGGCAGCCATTTTTCATCCTTGCTCCACAATGGCTGGTAATTATTGGTTTCATAAAAACTATCCAACAGACTCAGGTACCCGACGCCTACTGAATCATTCAACCGGCCGTCTTTCACTCTTAAATATTCCAATATTTTCTGCAGGTCTTCACTAATGCGCTCCTGCATCTGACCGGAAGGTTTAACCAAGTACTTCTCAGGCGGCTTTTTTTTGACCTGTGCATTTCTGCAGGAACAAAACAATAAAACAAAGCAACCAATAAAAATGATTGGATAAACGCTCTTAGAATTGCTCATGTAATAGGTTCAGGTTATTCAATGCAAATACAGTAATTTCCTGCACAGCATGGGTGAATTATTTGCATTTAAATTGTCAAAGACAAAAATTGCCGGGCTGACGACCGGAAATGCAAATTTTAATGAAGGTAAGATACATCCGGACGCTGAAAAGACAAAAAAATATACAAATGAATAAAAAGATAATACAACCAACTGCCATTTTGGTTTTACTATCAGGCATTTTTTTTGGTGCAGCACCCGAATGCAGCGGACAGGAACTTTCCCTAAGCAAGTATGGGATACCGGTGCTCAATTCAGTGAGTTTATATAGGGAATCGGTTAAAAAAGACAGCCTGCAAAAAATGGTTGATTTGCAGGAACTTATTCCCGGAATTGTTCTTGATCTACGTTATGCCGACACCAACAATTTTATGAGACAAAGGATGTACCCCAAAAATACGAGGCATAGCTTTATGCGGGTCCCCGCAACAGGGGCATTGGCAAAGGTGCAGAAAGAATTAAACAGCCAGGGTTTGGGGTTGAAAATTTTTGATGCCTATCGTCCCTACGCTGTGACCGAAAAATTCTGGGAATTGGTTCATGATGAAAGGTACGTAGCCGATCCCAAAAAAGGAAGCGGCCACAACAGGGGAGTTGCAGTGGATCTTACCCTTATCGACCTGAAAACAAAAAAGGAATTGCCCATGCCCACAGGCTTTGACAATTTTACAGATTCGGCGCATCACGATTTTAT
>PLCH01000067.1 GCA_003135585.1 Chitinophagaceae bacterium | reverse complement strand
GTGATGAAGTCCGCACAGCCAGTGGTTCTCCGGGTCCAAAGTATTGGCAGAACCTTGCCGATTACAAGATTAATGCGACCCTGGATGATGTAAACAATACGGTTACAGGAACAGTTATCATTTCCTATAAAAATAACAGTCCCGAAAAATTGACTTTTATCTGGCTTCAACTCGACCAGAATATTTACGACCTGAAATCAAGAAGCGTTGCCGCCACCGCGATCTCGGGCGGCAGGTGGGCCAACCGTGATTTTGATGGAGGGTATGATATCAAATCGGTTCGGTTGCTGGAAGTATCTAAGGAAGAAACCCCTGAATATACCGTCAGCGATACCCGGATGCAAATAAAACTGCCCAGGGCCTTAAAGGCAGAGGGAGACTCCGTTAAGATCAGGATCGATTATTCTTTCAAAATTCCCCTATATGGTACTGACCGGATGGGGAGGACCCAGACCAAGAACGGATGGATATACGAGATGGCGCAATGGTACCCCCGCATGTGCGTGTTCGACAATGTTCTTGGATGGAATACGCTTCCCTATCTGGGCCAGGGTGAGTTTTACCTTGAGTATGGTAATTTCGATTATACAATAAATACTTCTTCCAAACAACTTGTGGTAGGTTCCGGCGAGCTGCAAAACCCCGGCGAGGTATGGACCTCAGAACAGGCCAGGCGGATTAAAGCAGCAAAGGAAAGTGATAAGACCGTGATTATCCGTTCAGAAAAAGAACTGACCGATCCTTCGTCCAGGCCTAGGGCGGAAAGGATTACCTGGCATTTTAAGTGTACGAATGCCAGAGATGTGGCATGGGCCTCTTCTGCGGCATTTATCTGGGATGCGGCAAGGATCAACTTGCCGAGTGGCAAAAAATCTTTAGCAATGTCTGTTTATCCCGTAGAAAGTGCAACGGATTCCGGATGGAAAAGAAGCACTGAATTTGTCAAAGGATGCCTTGAGCATTATTCAAAACAATGGTATGAATTTCCATATCCGGTGGCAACCAATGTAGCCGGTCAGGTCAACGGAATGGAATATCCGGGAATTGTCTTCTGTTCCTGGAAGGCTGAGAAAGGAGGCCTATGGGGAGTTACCAGTCATGAATTTGGCCATACCTGGTTTCCCATGATCGTTGGCAGCAACGNNGATAATGGTGAATTTGCAAGAGGAAAAATCAACCGTCAGAGCCAGGCAAAATTTGTATTTGGTGACAATACGGAAAGCATCATGACCATACCCGATGTGACAAACGGAATGAACCTGGGCATCAATGCCTATTTCAAACCGGGGATGGGTCTTGAATTATTGCGCGGGGAGATACTGGGAGAAAAGAGATTTGACGGTGCCTTCCGTTATTATATAAGCAACTGGGCCTTTAAACATCCCACTCCATTTGATTTCTTTCATGCAATTGAAAATTACAGCGGGGAATCCCTTGATTGGTTCTGGCGGGGATGGTTCTTAAATAACTGGAAGATAGACCAGGCTGTAAAAAGCGTGGATTATGTAAAAAATGATTCCAGCAAGGGCGCCATCATTACCATAGAAAACCTCGAGAAGTTGCCGATGCCGGTCACCGTGGAATTAAAAGAGGCGAATGGGAAAGTGGGTAGGGTTAACCTCCCTGTGGAAATTTGGGAGCATGGAAGCACCTGGAAATTCTATTACGCTTCAACAGACAAGATTACCAGGGTAACGATTGACCCGGACAGACATCTGCCTGATGTGAATCCGGCCAATAACACAATCGATATCGACAAATCTGTTTCCATAAAACCGTTGGACCTTGACAAGTATCTGGGAGTGTACGCCAACAGTCAGTTGAATTTGAAAATTACGATCCGCAAAGAAGATGGCTCTCTCGTGGCCCAGGCAGCAGGCCAGGCTTCTTTCCCTCTGGAATTTGTGGAAAAAGATACTTTTAAATTTGAGGACGGAGGAATTGAAATTACGTTCCAACCCGATAAGGGGGAACTTAGCCTGACCCAGCAGGGCACCACCTACAAATGCGTCAAGCAAAAATAATTTGGATGAATAGTCAGCGGCGCACCGTGTTAGTCCGCTGACTATTCATAATAGAAAAATTCAACTTTACTTCATGAAAAAATTAGCCTCCCTACTTCTTTTAGGGGCTTTTTCCTTCGGGGCAAAAGCCCAGTATAAAAATTTGTATGAAAAAAAAGAATTCATTCAAAAAGGAGACACTTTAAAATATCGCGTGCTCTACCCTGCGGATTACAGGGCCAAGAAGAAATATCCTGTGATATTGGTTCTTCATGGTTCGGGAGAAAGAGGAAGTGACAACGAAGCCCAGCTTGGATGGGGCGGGGATCTATTTGCCGATCCGGCTAACCGGGTCAAATTCCCGGCTATTGTCGTNNCCCCAATGCCCGAAAGAATCTTTTTGGGTAACGCTTAAACGCTCGAATACAAAAGATTCGTTGGGCGGATTCAGTTTTGTCACCGACCAGCCTCCGACCACTCCCCTGTTTTTAGTAATGGAATTGATGAAGAGCATGGTTGATCACGGAGAAGCAAATCCAAATCAAATGTATGTTGGAGGATTATCCATGGGAGGATTCGGGACCTTTGAAATCCTGTGGAGACTTCCGCATTTCTTTGCGGCAGCCTTTCCGATTTGCGGCGGGGGAAATCCGGAAAAAGTAGTTGGGTATGCAAAAAATTTACCGGTCTGGGTTTTCCATGGAGGGAGTGACCCCGTTGTGCCCGTAGGCAATTCCCGCCTGATGGTAAAAGCTCTAACGGCTGCGGGAGCACAGGTTAAATATTCAGAATACCCGGGTGTGGGCCATGACAGCTGGAAGAACGCATTTGCCGAGCCTGAATTATTGCCCTGGATATTCGCGCAAAATAAAAAGTAATAAATTAGTTTAATCTAATATTATTCAATCGTGTGTCTATTCTGCCCTTACATATACTTTATATGTATCCCTCTGGTGAAGTGTCTTTATCTTTTCGTATAGGCAGGAGTAAATTCAGTCTCGGAGTAAAATTTTAGTTGTGCATGCAAA
>PLCH01000243.1 GCA_003135585.1 Chitinophagaceae bacterium | reverse complement strand
CCCCGGGGTAGTTATAATGAGCACTCTTGATTGCAACAATACCCCCGATTCCGATAGTACCGGGTCCCACATTGTCAAAAAATCCCTGGTCATAAGTAAAGGCAAATGCAGGTGTACTGGCATATCCTCCATAATAATTATAATTAACACCAAAGCCAATGGAGAAACCAATCGTTTTGGAACCTCTTACGAATGCGGCCTCATTGCCGGATGATTGCGCCTGTGCAGGATTTGAATAAATTGAGACGATCAGCGAAAAGAATAAAAAAAATTTTAATAGGTGTACAAATTTTGTTTTTTTCATTTGTTTATTTGTTTTAATGGTTAGGACAGAGTGCAGCAAAAGGATGCTGCAAATATACGGGCCCCCGATATTTTCAGCAAAGTCTCCATCTAAAATTGCTTACGTGCAATTGGTTTAATCAACTTTGGTAATTTTCAACATATTGGTGGGAAGGTGTAATTGTACGGGCAGACTTCCGGTACTGACTACTACGTCACCGCTTTTAATGAATCCTCTTTCCTTTAAAATGGCAACCTGGTCTCCTAAAATTTCATCTACGCTCTCTTCTTCGGCATAGTGAAAAGCGCGCACACCCCAGCTTAGGCTTAATTGGTTAATCAGCGTTTTTTCTTTTGAAAAAATGTATAGGGGTGATTTGGGACGGTAACTCGATAACATAAAACCGGTATAACCCGTCTGGGTCATACCAACCAACGCATCCGCGTTGGTGTCTTTGGCTAATTTACATGCATTGTAACAAATGGCATCACTCAGGAAGGACGGGGAATGCGGCTGGGGAACCAATTCATCCTCCCGGTTATAGTTGTAGTCCGTTTTTTCCACCTCCATTATTATCTTCCGCATCGTTTCCACAACAAGTGTCGGATAGTTACCTGCTGCAGTTTCAGCACTCAACATAACAGCATCTGCTCCCTCGAGGACAGCGTTAGCGACATCCGTTATTTCACTACGGTTTGGTTTGGTTCGATCAATCATGCTTTCCATCATTTGAGTTGCTACGATTACTGGTTTGGCCCGATGCAGGCATTTGCGGATAAGTTGTTTCTGGATCAGGGGCACCTGTTCAATAGGAAGCTCCACCCCAAGATCACCCCGCGCTACCATAATACCATCTGGTTCAAGAATGATTTCTCTTATGTTGGACAAGGCTTCCGGTTTCTCGATCTTGGCAATGATCTTGCTTTTGCTATTCTTTTCATTCAGCTTGGTACGGAGGATCTCAATATCCTTAACATGTCTCACGAATGACAGAGCGACCCAGTCCAGTTTCTGAGCAATAATGAATTCAAGGTCAATTAAATCTTTTTCTGTCAATGCAGGCAGCGAAATTTTGGTATCAGGCAGATTAATACCCTTTTTCGATGATAGTGTGCCGCCAAGAGTAACCTGGACTTTTACATCGTTATTTTTTTCAACCCCGGTAACTTTTACTTCAAGTTTACCATCATCAATCATAATCGTATTTCCTATGATGACATCTGCATGCAGATTGGGATAAGAAACATAAATGCGTTCTTTGTTGCCCACTACTTTCTGATTGGTGAAAGTTAGAATATCTCCTTCCTTAACTTCAATACTTCCCCCTTCAATTTCCCCTACCCTGAGTTTGGGTCCCTGCAGATCTCCAAGGATGGCTATATTAAAAGGTTCTGTTGAATTGATCTTGCGGATATGTTCAATAATTCGGGATTTGTCTTCATGTGATCCATGGGAAAAATTAAGACGGAAAACATTTACACCTGCTTTGACAAGTTCCAATAATTTCTCGTAAGTGTCACAGGCAGGACCTACGGTGGCCACAATCTTTGTTCGGTGGAAGGTGTGCTCCAATCCGGCCTTTTTATCCATTTGCCCATGAATATATTTCGATAAATGTTTTGACATGAAATATTTGTTTGGTTTTTTACGATGCCAGTATTTTCACAATCTTCAGCCAGTCGTCACTGATCTTTTGTTTTGCTTTGACAGCTTTTTCAAGAGGTGTGAAATGCATTTTGTTGTTGACGATACCCACCATGACATTGTACCTGCCTTCCATCAGACACTCCACGGCAGAATAACCCATGCGGCTGGCTATCAGCCTGTCCATGCAGCTTGGGGAACCTCCCCGCTGAATATGACCAAGCACACAAACCCTTGTATCAACATTGGGCAATCTCTTTTTTACAATTTTTGCCACTTCATCGGCCCCTCCGAATTCATCCCCTTCTGCAACGATAACGAGGTTAACTAANNGAGGGCAATATACCCAGAATCGCGGCCCATTACTTCGATTATAAACAACCTGTCATGGGCATCCGCCGTGTCACGGATTTTATCGATTGCTTCCACAGCAGTGTTCACTGCAGTGTCAAAACCAATAGTGAAATCAGTACCGGCCATATCTTTATCAATTGTACCAGGGAGACCTATGCAGGGAATTTCAAATTCAGTGCTGAATTTATGGGCACCCCGAAAAGAACCGTCACCGCCAATAATTACCAAACCATCTATTCNNTTGAGATTGGTATATGCTTTTTTCCTGCCTTCATATTCAAAAAATTCTTTGCATCGGGCTGTTTTTAGAATGGTTCCCCCCCTTTGTATGATATTGGCTACGCTCCTTGAATGCATGGGCATGATATCGTTTTCAATTGCTCCGCTATATCCGCGCATAATACCAAATACTTCCAGTCCGTAATAAATACCTGTCCGAACCACGGCCCGAACGGCCGCGTTCATTCCCGG
>PLCH01000578.1 GCA_003135585.1 Chitinophagaceae bacterium | reverse complement strand
CTCAAAGGCGGTAGCAGGGGTATTTATGCTGACATGAAGGTAACGTTGGACAGGGGTCCATAAATTTGCGACTACCCAGATGCTGAATGCATTCCCATCGTTTCTTTTATCACCCTGGTGTCCATGTGCTAAAAAAATGGAATAGGGTTTATTATTGTGCATGGTCTTTAAAAGTATGCCTTCATACACTTTTAGTTTTTTGCCAAATACAGGCTTTAGAAAAATATTTTGCTGGAGCGTGAATTTCCAAGCCAGGTCATGATTGCCGAACACCCTGTAATAATGATTTCTATCCAGAAATTTTTTTTCAGCCTCAAAACAATTTCCATTTTTTTTCATCACGTCAACCGGTGTGTTTTTCCAAAGTTCTTCGCAATCGCCCAGGTTGATATATTGATAATGCTCATCGTAATAATATTGCAAGGCGGCTAAATAATTATTCTCAGCCCCCATAAAATCATCAACCGAGTTTCTTATCCCCTTATGCTGGTCGGAGAAAACGATAAACTTGTCATGACTGGAATCAAATTGTTTTATCAACCCGCTGCTTTTTTTGCCCTCCCCGATATCCGCCAACAGGCCGTTTAAGGAGGCAAATACATCTTTTTCATGCGGGGCGGATGAAAGCTTCTCGGCCAGCCATTCGATCGGTTTATTCAATATTTGTTGCAAAAATCGGCGCATGGAAATAAAAGGTTATGGAAGATGAATCAACCTCCCCGAGTTGGCAATGACTGAATGAATAATGGAAGGATTTCCCTTATAATAAACATTTCCTTTGTAGAGTATATTGGCATTCATGGAATCACTCACATTAACATAAATATCTTTAATGGTTCTGCTGTCTATGGTTACGGAAGTGGAAGCAAAATCAAGTAAATTGACCGATCCCACGTCTGCACAATAGATATAGACAGATTGACTTTGTCCGGTTAAACTGATATCGGCATTGTTATTCCTGATAATGGCATTTGTCTGGTTTGCCTTCAGGCTTAAATTAATGGAACCAATACCAAGCCATGAATCAATAGTGAACTCGGAAGCCTGCAGGAAATTGGTTGAATGGATGTTTCCGGCTCCGTAATATGTTATTTTTTGCAACTGATTCGTGGATATATAAACATTTGTTTGATCAGCCGGATCCCTCAATAATCCGCAATGATTCTGATCCCTAATGGTTAAAATGTTATTTTCAACGGCAGTTTGTATACCTGAAAGTAAATTATTTCCTGCCTCCACACTGATTTGCTGTGTTGAATCTTCGGTCAATATCAAATTAATTTTATCATATAGGATGATTTCGCTGAAGGGCAATAAATTTCTCGATTCCCCGGAAACGTTTCCGGAGTTAAAAGGACAGCTGTTCTTGCTGCAGGAATAAATTAGGGATAGTATCAGGAAGAGAAAAAGGCTTTTATTATTTTTATTTTCCATTGCTTACCTTAAAATTTATAACCTAACCCCCACTGGATAAAATCCCCATTCGCAAAATGCGCCTTCAATGCCACCTCAGCGATCAAGTGGGTTGACAGCCGGTAACGTAAGCCAATGTTTTCGTACAATGACGTGACCGGATAGTTATTATACAGGTATACGCCCAGTTGAAAGGGAATAGAGAGAGCGCCCATTACATACTCATAGGATCCGTACAAACTGGCCTCTAGTTTGAGTTTGCTCTGGTCGAAGGCAAATGTGGGTGAAAAAGGGATCTCCTCCCTCAGCGCGCGGTCATAAGTCAGATTAAAACCGGCACCGAATCGGCCCGTATGAGAAAAGTCTTTTAGCATTTCAAAGCTAACCAGGTTAACCCAGCAAAGCGGGCTTTCCAACGGCTTCGACTCCTTGTAGGCAGCTAAAATAAAAAGATAATAGTTCCATTTTTTTTCCAGGGGAGGCAGGGGTCTTTTTATGGGTGTCTCTGGTTTATGAAGACTGTATTTCAAGCCAGCGCTAAGGGAGGGTATATTTAATCCAAGGTTGGGTAATTTTATACTTCCGTTGGAAAAATGGATAAACGAAAAACCGATATTTAGTTGCGTTTTCGGCAGAATCTTTATATCGGCAGTAACCTTCAATTTAATGCAGACATTAAGAGAACTGCCAATGACTAAATTTTTATAATTTGTTTGTGCGTTGAATGGTTTTTGAATCCAGCCAGGACCTATTCCGAATTCACCATTCATGTTAAGTGAGCGGCTTTTGAAAAAATCGGTTTTCATGAAAGCTAGCGCTGCGCCGATTTTCCCAAGGTATTCCCGGCTCCCTGAATTTCCATATAAAAGACTCAAGCCTATTTGCGGATATCCGTTGATTTGTTGCCAGAGCTTTTGCCCATTCGTCTTATTGCTGATGTCAATTTCCGCAAAAACAGGATGGCTTTCAATTATATAGGCAAGTTTTGGATTGCTGCGGTTGTAGAAGCCGTAGTGGATGCTGGGACTTATGGAAAAGGATCTGGATAAACTGTAATCTTCCTGTTGGGTGAAGGCTGATTGAAAAAAACATATCCATATTAAACATAAAAAAACAGGTTTCTGGATTCTGCACATACAGGGGAAATTAAGGCTACACCTTTATGTAAATCTTCTTTTTATCTAACCAGAATGCGACAAGCCATGAAAAAATAACAATGATCAGCGCATAGAGGAGGGAGCCATTTTTAAGATTCTCTGAAACCGGTTTACAAATATGTTCATAGAGCCAGGGCAAAGGACTCGTATAGCGGGGCTTGCCTTTTTCATTGATTCCATCCGTCCAACGAATCAATCCTAAGACCCGGGGAACAAAGCCGCTAAGAACATAAATAAACAGCGCATTTTTCCCAAAGACGTCAAAGAATTTGGTCCATTTACCCCTCCAATTGCGGAATTCAATAATATCCATCAGCACACAGAGAACCAAAATTGCCAGTCCTGATGTATATACTACATATGAACTTGTCCATATTTTCTTGTTGATGGGAAAAACCATGTCCCAGCAATAACCCAAGAAGAGCAGCAAACAACCTGTGGCAAAAAGTTTGGTAAGCATTTCATAGGTCCTGCCTTTTTGCAGAATATACGCNNTTCCTACAAGATAACCGAAGATTACCTGAACGATGGCGGGAATCGTACTAGCAACGCCTTCCGGTTCGAAGGCAACATGTTCTCCACGGTACATATGCGGTGTGCCCAATACCGACTTATCAAGGGCTGTTCCAAAATATCCCTGAAGGCTGTATGGATCATTGGGGTCGCCCAGGGTCAGGCAGGCCACCCAATAACCTAACAAAAAGACAACGCTTACTACAAATGCACCCCGGATTTTTAAATAATAGATGATCAGGGAACCAAAGAGGTAACAGAGGGCGATGCGTTGCAACACACCAAGAATTCGAACTCCAAACTCTGGATTTTGGGGATTGACCCAATATCTGAATGCAAGCTGGTCATCCTGCCACCGCACAAAAGGGAACCAATTCAGGAAGAGCCCGAGCCCAAATATGATAAAACTCCTCAAAAAGACCTTTTTTAGAAATGCTGCATCACCCGCAGCTTCCAGCCTCGGCATAACAAATGCCAGGGCATTTCCGACTGCAAACAAGAAAAAAGGGAATACCAGATCGGTGGGCGTAATACCATGCCAGGGGGCATGTTCAAGCGGTGTATAGATAAAATCCCAGTTACCGGCATTGTTCACAAGGATCATAAAAGCAACGGTGGCCCCGCGAAATACATCAAGAGAGTAAAAACGCTGGTTCATGAACGGGCAGTTTGTAACTGCTAAAGATAGGTATTTGGGTTGTTCTTTTTGTCCTTAAACGGTTGTTTTTCAATAAACAGTCTTAGGATTTGCATTTTAAAATCTACTATATTTGCAACCGGATAAAGTAAATTGAATTTTGAGAGGATTTACCGGTATTGGAAACCATATTGCATATGAATTGTTTAATATGCGAGCCAGCACCTTAAAACAATATTTTTAATCCTGTGGAGAAGAAGTTGGGCGAACTTGAATAAATTTATTTGGAAGGGGTATAAGGAGCATTGTAAGAGATGCTCGCTTGTACCCTTTTCAGTTAGGGGCACCCTATTCCAGAAATAAAGAAATTAATTAACAATCAATCGGTTACAAGAATCAAATGTGACTGAGGGGGCGAAGCTCTGCCAGGTATGAAAGATAAAAAAAAATGGTGGGTATTATATACCAAGCCCCGTTGGGAAAAAAAAGTACACCTGTTTTTGACAGAAAAAGGGTTGGAGAGTTATTGCCCTTTGAACAGAGTCCGAAAGAAATGGAGTGACAGGGTAAAAACGGTGGAAGAGCCTTTATTTAAGTCTTATGTTTTTGTCCGGGTGATGGAAGAGGAACATACTAAAGTGCGTATGACCAATGGCGTTGTTAATTTTGTGTATTGGTTAGGAAAACCTGCTGTTGTAAAAGACAAAGAAATTGAAATAATTCGAAAATTTCTTAATGAATATGAAAATGTTATGGTCGAACCCTTGAAACTTCAGCCTGAAACAAAGGTGAGGGTTCAGCGGGGCATATTCATGGATAAGGAAGCAATTGTGAAAAGGGTTCTTGGAAATAAAGTGCAGGTTGCGATAGAAAGCATCGGGTATTCATTGGTGGCATATCTTGACAAATCCAACCTCGCAATGATCGAAAAATTGTAGTTTTGATATTAATCCCTTTAGAACTATGCATAGTCTTTTTGTAGTGAGGAATTATTTTCTCACTTATTTACTTGCCCTGATGGGAATTTCTTTCTTTTTCAGTTCCTGTGGGAATATTCGGCAATTGGTTTATATGCAGGGCAAATTTGATACGGCCAGTTTGAGCAAGATTAACGCAGCTGAACCTATAATTCGAAAAGGGGATTTGTTAAGCATTGTTATTTTTAGTGATAATCCGGAGGCGACCAAACTATACAACCAATCTGTAATAACAGTAGCGAGCTCTTCCGGAGGGGGTTTAGGTGCTACATCACAGGGCGTTACAGGTGCTGCACCAGCGGCACCTGGCTACCAGGTGGACGAAAATGGTGATATTGTCTTCCAGAGTCTTGGGTTGTTGCACGTGGAAGGATTGACCAAGGCCCAATTAAGAGATACTTTAGATTCCAAATTGAGAAAATTCCTGACAAATCCCTACTACAATATCCGTTTCCTAAATTATAAATTTACGATGCTGGGTGAGGTGAATAGACCGGGAGTGTTTTCCGTACCTGGTGAAAAGATCAATCTGTGGGAAGCTATATCGATGGCCGGGGATATGACCTTTTATGGAAGAAGAGATAATGTGTTAGTGATCCGGGAGACCAACGGCAAAAGAGAATATAACCGCCTGGACTTGACAAAGCCCGAGGTGATGTTATCCCCTTATTTTTACCTCCAGCAAAATGACCTTGTTATTTTTGAGCCAAATAATAAGAAATATGCTGCAAATGACGCAGTGACTACACGCAATATTTCAATTGGACTCGCCGTTGTTTCAACAATTGCAGTTCTTTATAGCATTTTTAGAAAATAATTTATTTGATTCCTTTTACCAATGCCTGAACCTACCAACGGAATACCTCAAACCAATATTCCAACCACCAATGCTTCCTGGGCAATTGGCCCTAGAGAATTTGTATTCAAATACCTCAAATACATCCCTTGGGTAATACTTTGTGCCTTGATAGCACTGGTGCTTGCTTATATCAAAATAAGGTATACCATTAATATATACCATGTGCAATCCTCCATGCTCATCAATTCAGAAAGAGGCAATTCAGGGAAGGACACCCGTTTTGAGGATTTGTTCATGAGTCAGGGAGCCTCAAACCTAAATAACGAAATCCAGATTCTTAGATCCAGGCCTGTCCTGCAACGAGTGGCTCATGATCTGGGCCTTGAGACGACTTATTATGATCAGGGAAATGTCCGGGCCAGTCTTGCTTACCCACACGCCCCGTTCAAAGTTGGGATCCTGCATATTGAAGATTCTTCTGCAGGCTTTAGTTTTCAGGTCATCATGCTTAAGGNNCTTAGTAAAGATGCCAAACCTATGTTTTTCGGGGAGCGCTTTAAAGTTGGGAAGAACGAGGTGGTGATTCTTCCCGATTCTGCGATTAGCATGTCAAAATTTGCCAGTCCAAAATTCCTTGTCAGGCGGGGTCCAATTGCCTCAGAAGCAGGAAGGATTTTGGGTGGCTTGAGCATTGTGCAGGCGGATCTCCAATCCTCTATCCTTACATTATCTTTTGAAACCGAAAATATTGAACTTGGAACAGATGTTTTGAACACCCTAATGGCAGTTTATGATTCGCTGATTATTGAAGACAAGAATCGGGTTGCAAATAATACTTTGAGATTTATTGATAACCGTCTNNGTGTTTTTGATGTTGAGAGTCAATCAAAGATGTATCTGGAAAATATGGGTGAAAGTAATAAGTTGATTTCTACCCAGGACACAAAAATCGCATTGCTTGACCTTCTCCTGAATTATGTAAGCGATACAAAAAATACCCACGGGCTGGTGCCGATTAATCTAGGTATCGACGAACCCGTAATACTAAAGCAAGTTGAAGAATACAACCGTCTTCAAATGGAAAGAGAAGCCAACTTGAAAACAACCACGGCCGATAACCCATTGATAGTAGGAATAGATGGAAGTCTGGAAAAGGTCAGGAATAATATGATTCAGGCGCTTTTGAACCTGAAACAGGCTTTACTGCTGACTAGAAACAGCCTGGCCCAACAGGGTAGCGGTTTTGAAGGGCAATTAAAAAGCCTTCCCGGAAAAGCGCTTCAGTTGTCAAATAAGCAAAGAAGACAAAAGATACTGGAAGACTTATACTCCTACCTGTTACTGAAAAGAGTGGAAACTTCCATTTCCACTGCTTCAACTGTTTCTAATTCAAAAGTCATTGAACCTGCACTGGGTTCTAATAATCCTGTCACACCCAATAAAAATAAGATATATACCTTCTACCTGCTCATGGGTGCCATCATTCCAATCGGGCTGCTTTCTCTTCGGGAATTGATGAGGGATAAGGTTGGAGGCAGGATAGATGTTGAAAAACGGACGAATGCCCCGATTTTAGGAGAAATTGGTCATTCTGACGATGAAGAAATTCTGGTAGTCACTAAGAACAGTCGTCGCTTTATAGCCGAACAATTCCGAATAATCCGCAGCAACCTGAAATATATGACTGTAAAAAAGGAAAACCCGATTATTATGGTCACTTCTTCTTTCAGTGGCGAAGGTAAATCTTTCGTCAGTATCAATATGGGCGCTGCCATGGCATTGAGTGGAAAAAAAACGGTTGTCATGGAATTCGATATCCGTAAACCCAAGATCATGGAGAGCTTGGGCTTAAAAAGAAAAATGGGAATCACCAATTATATTATCGGTAGGGCAAAATTAGATGATATCATAATTGAAGTGCCCNNGATTCGCGAGCGGTTTGATGTGGTTGTGATGGATACGGCCCCTGTAGGCTTAGTAAGCGACTCGATAAGCCTTGGTAAGTATTGTGATTGCACTCTGTATCTGGTCCGTCAGGGGCATACTTATCGTAAAATAATAAGATTGATAGATGATCTCTACACGCAAAAAAAGCTCCCTGGTCTGTCCATATTACTAAACGATATTAAATTGGAAGGTGGTTATTACAGCGGATATTATGGGGGTTACGGTTATTATGGCGGCTATGGTTATGGTATAGNNTATGCAAGTTGTAAGATGGTGGAACAAGTGGTTTAATTAGCAGGCATTCATCTTAAAGTCTTTTAGAAAGCGATTAAATGGCCAATTCAAAAATAATTGTACAGGAGATAATTATAGAACCCGGAAGAACTGAGAAAAATTATTGGAGGGACATTTGGTTATATAGGGAATTGTTTTATATCCTAAGTTGGCGAGATATTAAGGTTCGTTATAAACAAACAGTCATCGGTGCCGCATGGAGTATTTTACGTCCCTTGATAACGATGATCATATTCACTTTTATTTTTGGACGGGTTGCGAAGTTACCTACTGAGGGTGCGGCACCCTATGCGATTATGGTATATGCCGCTATGTTACCGTGGCAATTTTTTGCAAATTCCTTGTCTGAAGCGAGCAGCAGCCTAGTGGGAAATACCAACTTGATTACCAAGATCTATTTTCCGCGCATGATCATTCCAGCAAGTTCAGTTATAGTAAGCCTTGTAGATTTTGCGATCTCTTTTACCCTAATGCTTATACTGTTCCTTTGGTATCATTTTTTCCCGCCTGTTCAGATATTATTGTTGCCTTTATTTATTATTCTCGCATTCTTAGCTTCCTTTGGGATCAGTTTGTATATAACTGCACTTAATGTAAAATTTCGCGACTTCCGCTACATCATACCCTTTATCGTTCAATTTGGACTTTACGTTTCCCCAGTAGGATTCAGCAGTACCGTGATACCTGAAAAATGGCGCCTACTTTATTCACTCAATCCCATGGTTGGAGTGATTGATGGCTTTCGCTGGTGTCTTTTAGGTGAACAAAAAATATACTGGCCAGGGTTCCTTGTTTCGTGCGGGGTGATCGTTCTATTTTGTTACATAGGAATTAGATATTTCCGGAAAACGGAAAAAACTTTTGCAGACAATATTTAGCAATTATGTCCATCCCCATTATAACTGTTAAGAATCTTTCTAAAAAATTCATCATTTCTCATGACTCCCCAGAAAGGTATCGGTCACTACGCGATGGATTGGCGAATAATGTTAGAACCATATTAGGCAGGGGGGAAAAAAAATTGATCGATTCCAAAGAAGAATTTTATGCTCTACGTGATATTAATTTTGATGTTTATCCTGGTGATCGGATTGGAATTATTGGCCGAAATGGCGCAGGTAAATCAACATTGTTGAAAATTTTGAGCCGTATAACTGAACCTAGTAGTGGTCGTATTAGCATTCGGGGAAGGGTTGCTTCTCTTCTTGAAGTTGGTACAGGGTTTCATCCAGAATTGACTGGAAGGGAAAATGTGTTTTTGAATGGTGCTATTTTGTGAATGAGTCGGACAGAAATTCGGAAAAAATTTGACGAAATTGTTGATTTTGCTGAAGTGGAAAAATTTCTGGATACACCGGTAAAACGGTATAGTAGTGGCATGTATGTTCGTCTGGCCTTTGCTGTTGCGGCACACCTAGAACCTGAAATATTAATCGTCGATGAAGTGTTGGCAGTAGGAGATGGGGAATTTCAAAAGAAGTGCTTGGGCAAAATGAAGGATGTAAGTGAAGGTGGGAGAACAATTTTGTTTGTAAGTCATAATCTGACTGCCATCCAGTCTTTATGCAATAAAGGTCTTTTATTAAAAAAGGGCGAGGTGAAATACTCTGGTGCAATGAGCAATGTAATAGACAATTATTTAGATAATCAGATTGACCTTCAAACTAAAGTTGAATTTACAAATTTTGAAACTGCAATAGGTAACGAATATGTTCGAATAAAAAGGGTAGAAGTTGTTTCTAATTTGGAAAATGGAATTGGAATTACGGTGAATACCCCTTTTCAAATAGAATTCGAATTTTGGAATTTACAAGAATATGTTTTGAACCTAAGTCTTATCTTATGGAATATTAGGGGCGAATGTATTTTTAACGTTGGTTCATTGACTATTGACAGTAGTCGAGCCTTGTATAAAAGTACCTGCTATATTCCTGCAAATTTATTGAACGATGATAAATATTCTGTGCAAATACATTTTGTAAAGGACACATCAGTATCAGTTTATGAGCATTCGGATATTTTAAGTTTTGAAATATATGATGAACTAAGGAAAACCAATTGGTATGGTAAATGGTTAGGAGCTGTTAGACCAAAACTTTTATTCGATCTAAATCAGGTATAGTGGAATTGTTCATTCAAATTTTATTTTTAGGTTGATTTTTGAAAAGAATAGATCTATTCAAATCCACATAAATATATTCTTGATAAATGATCAATGTAACAAAAACATTTCTTCCTTCTTTTGAAGAATATACTTCGATTCTTAAGAAGGCTTGGGATAGGGAATGGATTACCAATAATGGAGAACTAGTTCAAGAGTTAGAAGAAAATCTAAAAGCCTTCCATGATGTACAACACTTGTTCTATTGTACTAATGGAACCATTGTTTTACAATTCGCTTTGAAGGCATTGGACATAACTAAAGAAGTTATAACCTCACCATTTTCATACGTAGCTACGGTAAACGCGATTTTATGGGAAGGGTGCAAGCCTGTATTTGTGGATATCAATTACGAAACTCTTTGTATTGATGCTGATAAAATTGAAAGGGCAATTACAAAGGACACGCAAGCTATTTTAGCTACGCATGTGTATGGTTTGCCCTGTGATGTTGAAAAGATTGAAGCTATTGGTAATAAGTATCACTTAAAGGTTATTTATGATGGAGCGCATGCTTTTGGAAGTATATATATGAAAAAGTCATTGCTCAGTTATGGAGATATTTCGACCTGTAGTTTTCATGCAACTAAATTATTTCATACTGTGGAAGGGGGGTGTATTATTCCAAACAAAGAAGAGATAGCCAGGAAAATATCGTTGTATCGTAGTTTCGGACATATTGGGGATGATTATTATTCGGTAGGAATTAATGGTAAGAATTCTGAATTTCACGCAGCTATGGGATTGGCTCTTTTGCCTAAAGTGGATTTTATAATTCAGGCGCGGAAGAAAATATTCGCATTCTATGATTCGCTTTTACCTTTGGGGATCGTAAAGCCGATTCAGTCAATGGATAATTTTCAATATAATTATGCTTATTATCCGATCATTCTTGAGAATGAGAAATTAGTATTTAAAGTACGTGAGGCATTGGCAAATAAGCAGATCAACGTACGTCGATATTTTTACCCTTCGTTGAATTTGTTACCGCAAATCAAGCACCCTATATTCTCATGTCCTATATCTGAGGATGTAAGTTCTAGGGTCGTTTGCCTGCCCCTATATGTCGATTTGAAGGAAGCGGAAATAGAGCTTATCTGTAAAATTATTGGAAAAGCCATACAATGACAATAGCAGTCATGCAACCTTATATTTTCCCTTACCTTGGATATTACCAATTGGTAAGTGCTGTGGATTCTTTCGTGTTTTTTGATGATGTAAACTTCATCATGAAGGGGTGGATCAATCGCAATCGGATTTTGCAACAAAGCGAATCGTACAGATTTACCATTCCTCTTAATAAGGCAAGTCAAAACNNCAGAATGATCAACGAGATTGAAATTGCTGATTATTCAATTTGGCGAAAGGATTTTCTAAAGCTTATAGAATTCAATTATAAGAAAGCCCCTTTCTATATGTTTATACAAAAGTGGGTGCACGACTTTTTGTATTCAAAAGACTACCGGTTGATTGGTGAATTGGCCTCGGACAGTGTAAGAAACATATCGGCCTTCCTTGAGTTACCAACGCAATTCCTATTTTCAAGTCAATTAAAATATCAAGACGACGAAATCCAGAATGGACAGGACAAAGTGATTCGTATATGTGATTTGCTTGGTGCCAATAAATATATCAATCCACAAAATGGTGCTGAAATTTATGACTATGACGCGTTTGATCATAAAGGTATCAGTCTGAATTTTATCCGAATGGATGAAATAATTTACAACCAGATGGGAAAAGAAAAATTTGAAGGTTCTTTATCTATCATTGATGTTCTGATGTTCAATGATATTGAAAGGGTAAGGGAATTGCTTTCGTGTTATACGCTGATAAATAAAAAAACTGACTATCATGAAATTAAGTAGAATTTTAAAGGATTCTTTTAATGAAAGTGAACCTAGTGTATCCGATGAAGCAAGGTTAATGAACTTTGGCGAATGGGATTCCATGGCGCACATGTTATTCATAACTAAATTAGAGGAGGCTTATGAAATTGAATTATCTGGCGACGAAATAGCGGATATGCAAACTTTAGGGGATGTCAAAAAAATAATCCTTTCGAAGGGGAAACAATTATAGATGAATATTTCAGCATCTAAAATATTAATTACAGGCGGCGGTAAAGGGATAGGGAATTTTATTGCTCTCAGCCTCCTGGATATAGCCGAGAAAGTATTTGTTTTGGAAAATAATGAGAAACTACTTAATAATCTTCCAAAACATGCCAAATTGATTAGTTATCAATGCGATATTACTCAACCTGAGACTGTGGAAAATGTGATCAAGAGTATATTTGATACTCATGGAGGAATAAATGTATGTATTAACAATGCGGGCATCATTCACAGCGAACCTTTAGTGAACATATTAGCCGCAAAAGACAAAAAACATAGCATCAGGAATTGGGAGAATGTAATTAATATAAATCTGAATGCAGTTTTTTATATAAGTGCCAATGTGGCGGAAAACATGATCAAAAGAAAGGAAAAGGGCGTTATAGTGAATATAAGTTCCATTTCGGCGCAAGGAAATATCGGACAATCTGCCTACGCTGCTTCAAAAGCTGCTGTGGAAGCTCTTTCTAAAACTTGGAGCAAGGAATTGGGTATGTATAAAATAAGATGTGTTGCCATTGCACCGGGATTTTTTGATACACCCTCAACAAAAGCTAGTTTGAGTGAACATATGTTATCCAAATGGCAGAACGCAGTTCCAATAGGTAGGCTGGGAAAGCTTGAGGAGCTTTTTTCTGCCATCAAGTTCGTAATTGAAAATGATTATTTCAACGGGAAAACGCTTTCGCTTGATGGAGGCCTAACCATTTAGATTTTTCATGAGTTATCAATATAATTTCGGCATTAAATATTATGAAATAGCAAAAGAGCATGGCGCGAAAACCGCTTTAAAATACCCTGATGGACTGTGTGTCGATTACTCAGCTCTGAATGAATTATCCAATCAAATAGGGGGTTTTCTGTCATTAAACGGTATCCAAAAAGGAGATGTTGTTGCTATATTCAATGAAAAGTCTATTAGGGCATACTCTTTAATGATAGGCTGCCTAAAGAGAGGAGTTATATATACAAATTTGGATGTAAGCAGCCCATGGCCGAGACTCGAAAAAATTATTAACGCATGCCAGCCTAAAGCTGTTTTCTTTGACCGGCAGGAAAAGGCTGTATTTGATGAATTCCAAAAATGCTTTCGCCATATTCTTTTGTTCAATTTATCAGATTCGACACTCCTAGAAAGATTCAGTTTGATGGACAAGAACAATTTAGTCGAATCTTTCGAAGTTCATGGAGGGGAGGCAGCTTATATTATGTTTACTTCGGGTTCAACCGGCTTTCCAAAAGGGGCTGTCATGAGCCATAACAATGTTCTGAATTTTATTCAATGGGGTAAACAAACATTCAGCATTTCATCAAATGATATTTTTACCAATGCCAACCCCATTTATTTTGACAACTCGGTATTTGATTTTTATACTTCCTTGTACAACGGTGCCACACTTGTGCCCTTAAGCCATGAATTGGTTAAAAATGCAAATCAATTGGTGAAGGCTATTAATGATTCCCATTGTACAATCTGGTTTTCTGTTCCTTCTCTATTGGTTTATCTTTTGACTACAAAAGCGCTTTCAAAAAATGATTTTCAACATATTAGCCGGATTTCTTTCGGAGGAGAAGGATTTCCAAAGAATAAACTCAAACAATTGTACGACCTGTTTAATAATAGGATAACATTGTTTAATGTGTACGGACCTACAGAATGCACTTGCATATGCTCATCCTATGCCATAACTGCTTCTGATTTTGAAAATATGAATGAGCTCGCGCCGCTTGGTAATATCGCACCTAATTTTGGATATGAAATCCTGCCTATTGATGAAACCAATAAAAATTTTGGAGAGCTAGCTCTTACTGGGCCTTGTGTGGGCCTGGGTTATTTTAAGGATTTGGAGGGGACAACCAAATCGTTCGTTCAAAATCCGAACAGGAGGTTCCACCAAATAATGTATAAAACTGGTGATGTGGTAGAAAAGGGAGAAAATGGCCATCTTTATTTTAAAGGCAGAATCGATAATCAGATTAAGCATATGGGTTACCGTATTGAATTGGAGGAGGTAGAAGCCGCTTTCAGTTCACTGGATTATATAGACGAAGTTGGAGTGGTATATGAAAAAATAAATGCTGAACTGGGACAAATTAAGGCCTTTGTTAGTGTTTCCGAGAGGGACACAGGTAACAGCAGAATTCTTACCGATATTAAAAAACTTCTTCCTCCTTATATGATACCTCGCATAATTAACATTTTGGATGAATTGCCTAAAAATGCCAATGGTAAGATNNCCATTTTTGGAATTGGCAAAATTGCGGAGGTGGTTCATTATTTTGCCATAGAGGAATGTGCGTACAATGTGGTAGCATTTTCTGTTGATGAGGAATATAAAAACTCTTCAACTTTCAAGAAATTGCCAGTCGTTTCATTTGATGAAGTTCAGGTGAAGTATCCTCCTTATAAATATGATATGTTTGTGGCAATAGGTTATCATGATTTGAATCGTTTGAGGGAAACAAAATGTAAAGAAGCGATGGGTAAGGGATATCAGCTGGTTTCCGTTATAAGCCCGAGGGCCTATTTGCCTTTAAATGTTTCGCATGGTTGGAATTGTTTTATCATGCCGCCTGCAATTATCCATCCTTGCGTGGGTATAGGAAATAATGTATTCATATGGAGCGGCGCCATGGTATCACATCATTCTGTTATTGGGGACAATTGCTGGTTAACTTCCTGTTGCAATATTTCAGGAAATGTTCACCTTGGTGCAAATGCTTTTGTAGCTGTGAATGCGACTGTTGGTCACAGTGTTACTATCGGGAAAAATTGTTTTCTGGGAGCGAATACTCTCTTAACCAAAAACCTTGAGGATGAGAAGGTGATTATAGCTGAATCTAGCAAACCATTAAAATTGAACAGTAAACAATTTTTAAGAATGTCTAATTTCTCATCATTGTAGAAAATGATGAAAGAAATGAAAAATGGCTCTTTGAGTGAAAAAGTTTATTCCCCTTTTCCANNGTTTTCAGGAAGGAAAGATTTATTCGGAAGGTAATTCTTTTTTTATTTATCATAAAGCAGGATTTTCCTATTTAACAGGTAAAAATGATGTTGATTATTCAGATCTAATGGACTTCTTAATTCAATCAAATGAATTGGCTGATTATTTCCATATCTATGACGCCCCTCAAGAGTTAATAAAAGTTTGCGCTGACAATTTTAAAAACGTGAATAGNNGTAAAGTCCGGAAAAGAATACAATTGAAATTTCTCAACGAGCAACTTGAATTGGGGAATAAGGTCCCATTGGGATATGAATTGTCCAAAATTCAAGATGGAGTGTTAAAAAAATTGGCGAGTTTTAATCTATCAATAGGAAATAAATTCTGGAAGTCGGAAAATGATTTTTTAGTAAATGGATTTGGTTTTGTATTAAACAATGAAATCGGAATGCCTGTATCAATTTGTTATTCGGCCTGTATTGCAGATGCAGTGGCTGAGATTGATGTTGCTACATTGCCGGAGTATCAGAGAAAAGGACTAGCAAAGTTTGTAGTTACTGCATTTGTGCAATATTGTATTGAAAATGGGCTCACCGCCAGTTGGGATTGTTTTGAAGATAATTATCGTTCTTTAAGAATTGCGGAACAGACGGGTTTTAAACGCATTTTTAACTACAATTTCTTATCTTTTTTCAATAAAACTAGAAATTCATGAAACAAAGCGATGCTGGAATATACAAATGTCCGGTATGTTTATCTTCTTTTTCATTAGTTGATACAAAATCAGAGGGGAAAAATATTATTTATAGTATATTGAAATGTAGCAACGGTCATGAATTTAGTATCGAGGAAGGAATTCCGAATTTCACTTGGCCCGAGGAATTGGGCAATATTGATAATGAAACGAGACTAACCTATGAAAAGCTAGCAGCTGAATACGATAAGTTTGCTTCCTTCCCATTCTGGACCTTCAAATCTGATGAAAATGAAATCCGGTCTGATATGTCAAATCGATTGAATTTGAGAGAGGATTCGATCGTATTAGAAATTGGGGCAGGGGATGGAAGAGGAGCAGAGCATGTAGCCAAGAAATTGGGATATAAAGGGAGGTTTTTTATCCAGGAATTATCTCCAAGCTTTCTAAAGAAATCTTTCGAACGATTAAAAAAATATGATCAAATAATTGAATTCTCTATTGCAAATGCCAGTTATATTCCATTCATGGATAACTTTTTTGATGCAGCTTACCATTTTGGCGGAATAAGCACCTTTTCAGATGTAAAAAGATGCTTATCTGAACTATTGAGGGTGGTGAAGCCAGGGGGAAAAGTGTTGGTTGGGGATGAAAGTATGGGTCCATGGCTCAGAGAAAGCAACTTCGGAAAAATCATGATGAATTCCAATCCGCTTTTTAAATATGAAATACCGCTTAAGGATATCCCTCTGGATGCAAGGGAAGTGAAAATCGAATGGATAATGATGGGAGCCTTTTTTATTCTTGAATTTACAGTAGGCGAGGGTGAACCACAGGCGAATTATCATATTCCAATACCAAGCGAACGGGGCGGTACTCACTGGAGTCGATATTATGGCAATCTTGAAGGTATATCTGAGGAAACGAAGAAATTGGCCAATGAGGCCAGGAAAAAATCAGGTAAAGGGATGTCCGAATGGCTGGACGAAATAGTAAGAAAGGCAGCAGAGGCCGAATTAAATAAATAATTTTTGAGATAATGTTAAAATGGAAAAAAATAGGGCAAATTTTTGACCCTACTCACCATGAAACTTTATGGATGAAACATTATTCGCAGAATCCTAATGTTCTTGAATTGGAGGACAGATTAAGGATTTATTTTACATGCAGGCCGGAAAGGGATGATTTTGGAAATTGTATAAGCAATACAGCATATGCGGATTTTGAGAAAAGGGAGCCATTTAAATTAATTGGAGTTGCTAAAATGCCAGTGTTGCGATTAGGAGGACCTGGCGATTTTGATGAATTTGGTATAATGCCGGGATCTGTCCTAAACATAGAGGAAAAGAATGAAATCTGGCTTTATTATGTTGGCTGGACACGCCTGCTTACTGTCCCTTATAAATGGGCCAACGGCTTGGCTATGAGTAAGGATAACGGCAAGACTTTTAAACGGTATTCAAAAGGACCTATAATGGCGTCCATTTTTGATGATTCCTACCTGCAGGCTTGTCCCCGGGTAATGAGACTTGAAAATGGCGAATTTATTATGTGGTATAATTCTGGTACAGAATGGATTTTATTTGATGGGCATTATGAATCAATATATATTACAAGATTTGCAACTTCAAAAGACGGAATTCATTGGTCTGATAATAATAGACAAGTAATTCCGGAAAAAGTTCCGAAAGAGTGCCAGACAAGTGCAGCTTTTATTAGACTGAATAACCAAAATCATATCTTTTTTTCTTATCGATATGGTTTAGATTTCAGAAATAAAGAAGGCGGATACAGAATCGGTCATGCCTATGGAGAAAATTATGTGGATTGGATTCGCGCAGATGAAATGAGCAATTTTTCAATATCCGAATCGGGATGGGATAATGAGATGGTTTGTTATCCAAATGTGATAAAATTAAATGGGAAAGTATACATGTTTTATTGTGGTAATAATTTTGGCAAAAATGGATTTGGTGTAGCTGTCCTTGAAAAACCATAATTGTGGAAAACGTACAAAAAACCTACACAGACTTTCATAAAGCAAAAAACACAGTCCATATTTATCCATCAGAATGGGTAATTAGGACCTTTTTAGGAAAATATCCTAATCTGAATCTTGATAAATCAAAATATCCTAACTCCAGGTTATTAGATATGGGATTTGGTGATTGTAGGAATATGCCTTTATTGCATAATTGCAACTTTCAAATTTATGGTGTTGAGATTTCAAATGAGATTATCTCATTGGCAAAGGAGAAATTGGATACGCTGGGAATAAAGGCAATCTTAAAGAAAGGAACAAATGCTAATATACCTTATGAAGATAAATATTTTGATTACTTGTTGGCATGTCATTCTTGCTATTACGTCGATAAAGGGACCTCATTTAATCAAAATCTTGCAGAAATGGCGAGGGTATTGAAACAGGATGGGGTTTTGATAGCTTCCCTAC
>PLCH01000538.1 GCA_003135585.1 Chitinophagaceae bacterium | reverse complement strand
GATGGCCACCGAAGATATCCATAATCATTTTGACGCGGTTCAGAGAGATTTATTAAAATCAGGAAGTATCGTGTGTATGGCAGAAGCGGGATCGCCGCCGACAGGCAGTGCAGGAAGCACAAGCGCTGTGGAATGGGAAGGTAAAGATCCTAATTTGAGCATCGATTTTCCTCAAAATAACGTTTCGTATGATTATGGAAAAACAATTGGCTGGCAGTTTGCTGACGGAAGGGATTTTTCGAAATCATTTTTATTCGACTCGGCATCGGTGGTTATAAATGAAACTGCCGTTCATTTCATGGGGTTGAAAAACCCTGTTGGCGCTGCTATTAAATATTATGGGAATCAATTTAAAATAATAGGAGTTTCTAAAGATATGGTTACAGAATCTCCTTACGGGCAGGTGAAACCAACAATTTATTTTCTATCCAAAGATCCCAGCAATGTTGTGCTCCTGAGGATAAATCCTAAAATAAGTGCCGGGGATGCATTAGGGAAAATTGGAACGCTATTTAAAACCTACAATCCGGCACAGCCATTTGGATATCAGTTTGTAGACCTTGAATATGCTAAAAAGTTCGGAAACGAGGAACGTATCGGCAAACTGGCAAGCTCATTCGCCTGCCTCGCTGTATTCATCAGTTGTCTTGGTCTTTTTGGGATGGCATCCTTTGCTGCTGAACAGCGCATCAAAGAAATCGGCGTGCGTAAAGTGCTGGGTGCCTCCATCTTTAATTTATGGGGTCTGATGTCTAAAGAATTTCTGCTACTGATAATTATTTCATTGCTCATTGCAACCCCAACAGCCTATTATATTATGTCCAACTGGCTGAAAAATTACGAGTATCATTCCAGTATGGCCTGGTGGATATTTGCTATTACAGGTGTTGGTGCCATGGCGATCACTTTACTTACGGTGAGCTACCAAAGCATTAAAGCAGCTTTAGCTAATCCGGTGAAAAGCTTGCGGACAGAGTAATCCTGGCATCTGATATGCAGGACTGACAGGTGCTGACAGATGCTGCTATTACATAGCAGTTAGCTTATTCAGGAATTGCCTCTTAGAATTATCTGATCAATTTTGCTCCAACCTTGGGTTACGCCTACCCATACACAATATATGGGTCGTTTAGCTTCGGGGATATGGAATCCTAAAATCAAATGACAAATAAAATGACCGAAATATTTTTTCAATTTTTGTCCCTTTTGGAAAGGGTCGTTCGTCATTATCGTATCCATTCATTTTAAAAGCAAAAAGACATGAAAGAGTATTTATTGTTGCTTAGAGGCGGCATACCGATGACAAGCAAAACAGAAGCTGAAAACAAAGCAGAAATGCAGGCCTGGGGCAAATACATGGGCAGCCTAGGCGAAAAAGGTCAGTTGGTAGGTGGTTTGCCACTGATATCAGGCGGTACGGTTGTATCAGCCAAGGGCTCAGTTGCTGAACCCGTAAAGTCCGCCAAAGAAGGCATTGTTGGCGGTTACCTTATTGTAAAAGCTGAAAGCCTTCAAAAGGCTGCAGAATTGGCAAAGGACTGCCCACACATTGCCAACGAAGGCAATATTGAGGTAAGGGAAATTGCTCCCATGCCCGCTATGTAACTTATTAAGCCTAAGGCGTGCCACAATTATCAATTGTGGCACGTTTGCTTTTCATCAGGTCAATTGATGGAGGTTCCCAAAAAATTCCTGGTAAATTCCTTAGCTTATTTGGTATGGTGGAGGTTCATGGAAAGGGGGTCTAATAGAAGATTGCTTATAATTAATTTCATTCCGGATACTCAGAAGTCATCGGGTTAAGTAAATGAAAAATAACTATGGACTATATTTACCTTAAAAAAAATCAAACACAATGAAAGAATTCTTATTATTATTCAGGGGCGGCGATGCATTGCGCGGNNCAATCGCCCGAATATATGCAGGCGCACATGCAAAAATGGATGAAGTGGATGGAAAGCTTAAAAAATCAGGAAAAGCTATTGGGTGCCCAACCTCTCATGCCAACCGGCAAAACCATTTCAAGTTCCAAAAAAATAGTAAGTGACGGCCCATTCATGGAAGGAAAGGAAATGGTTGGGGGCTACTTATTATGCCGGGCAAATGATTATAATGAGGCAGTAGAAATTTCAAAGGGTTGTCCCATTCTTGAATTTGGAGACGGTAATGTGGAAATAAGAGAAATTCAAGAAATGACCATGTAATTTGAATTCCTCCAGCGAAAATATTTACAAACTTACTGACCATCTTTTTCGCCATCAATCGGGGAAGATGGTTGCTGTCATAACCCGTATTTTCGGTTTGCAAAATATAGAACTGGCCGAAGACGTCGTGCAGGATGCATTTGCCCAGGCATTGAAAGACTGGACCTATAAAATACCGCCCAATCCTGCTGCATGGCTGATGACAGTGGCCAAAAACAAAACCGTCGATCTGATCCGGCGGGAAAAATACAGGAAAAGATTTGCCGAAGAAACTGCTTTACTTTTACGATCTGAGTATACCATCGCTCCTGTCGTAGAAAATTTATTCCTGCCCAATGAAATAAATGACAGCCAGTTGCGAATGATATTTGCCTGTTGCCATCCATCACTTTCCGAAACAGATAAAATTGCGCTGACGCTGAAAACCTGTTCCGGGTTTGGCATTGACGAAATAGCCGCTGCCCTGGTAACCAGTAACGAATCTATCAAGAAAAGAATATACNNGAAATTTATCACCGAGAACAATTTACACTTTGTTATCCCTTCAGGAAATGAATTGACCAATAGGTTGAATACGGTACTCCACTCCATCTATTTATTGTTTAATGAGGGTTACAATTCATCCAATAAAAGCAATTTGATCCGCAAAGACTTATGTGAAGAGGCGTTACGACTTGCCCTTATGCTCACAGAAAATGAATATACCAATCAGCCTAAAAGCTTCGCTTTGGTTTCTTTAATGACCCTGCTGGTGTCAAGATTTGAAAGCCGCCTGGATGAGGATGGCGAAATAATATTATTGNNCCGCAGTAAATGGAATGATGAATTAATAAAAATTGGATGCCATTATTTAAACAATTCTTCGGAAGGAAATGAGTTGACAGAATATCATTTAGAGGCGGCCATCATCGCCGAACATTCAACCGCAAAAAATTTTGCGGCTACGAACTGGCAAAATATTCTGGCAATGTATAACGTGCTTATTAAAATAAATCCCTCGCCAATGGTTTTGCTGAACAGAGCAATCGTTATCAGCAAAATTTCTGGTGCGAAAGCCGCTATAGCTGAAATAAACTCAATACCCGACATAGAAAACTTTACCCAAACTAATTATTTATTTGCCGCAGTTTTGGGTGAAATGTACAAGCTTGAGAATAATAAAGCAACAGCGATCCGGTATTATGAACGGGCAATCGCGTTGCCGCATTCCGAAACTGAGAAGAGGCTTATCCAAAAAAAACTACAACAAATGATAAACTCTGAATCGGTGAGCAGTGTGTGATGTAACAAAGATTAAAAAATTAGGCCTTTTTTTAGGAAACTTTTTTGAATGAATCCGGCCATGCGGACTATTATTATGGTTTGGACTAAACCAACAAAATGCCAGTTTTTATGTAACTAATAGTCAGTTATTTACTAAATAATAATTTCTTTATCTGTACGATTTCGTTACACCGGGTGTCCGTTATTCCGGGTGTCACTCGCTGAATGCAAATTGTTTGTGTTGGTCAAAAATGGACACTTATTGTACTGTAAACGGACAGTTCAATAATTCTTAAAAATATAAATTATTGATTGTGAAAGACATATATTTCTGGCATTTTCTTAGCGAACTTTTTATGGCCAGATACCCTTAATAAGACTCCCCAGAGACCAAAAATTTACAAAAAAGAATAGACAGGATTGAACAGTTTCTTAGTCACATGAAAATATAATGGACGGTTAAAAAAATCCTTTATTATGATAAGAAATTATTTCAAAATAGCCTGGCGCAACATTTCCCGCCACCTAAGCCAAACGGCTATTAATGTGATTGGACTTGCATTAGGAATGACCTGTTGCCTGTTTATTTTTTTGTGGGTAAAGGAT
>PLCH01000645.1 GCA_003135585.1 Chitinophagaceae bacterium | reverse complement strand
GAATAAAACAGTTAATTCAAATACAATGGGTATCCAGGCCGGAAGGGCCAGATGGGGCTTGCCTCCAAAATTCAGCGGCCAGTCGCTGGTAAAAACCCAGCCTATTCCGCACAATGCAGTGATGGTGCCCGTCAGGCCATAAATAAAACCGGCAGTGTGCAGGCTTGTTTCCCGCAGACCCAATGCCCTGTCCAGCCCATGAATTGCCATCGGTGTGTAAACATCGTGGATCTTATATCCGGATGAACGGACTTTTTTTACAGCGGAAAATAAAACCGCTTCATCATCAAAACATCCGACTATAAATTTTTTTACTGCCATATTTTTAGCTTTTGGCTGAGGATGGTTCCCTCATTATTTAATGCGCGTGTGAAAATTCATGCGCAAATTCCTCAATGGATTCCTTTTCCTCCGGTTCCATTTTTTCCTTGTATGTTCTACCTGATTTTTTCAGGATATGTTTGATCTCTGCCACTGCAATGACCGGGAAGAATTTCGAGAACAGGAAAAAACAGGTAAAGAACAGACCGAAGGTTCCCAGGTAAAATCCCAGCTCCCAAATGGAAGGCGTGTAGTAAGTACTCCAGCTGCTGGGCAGAAAATCCCGGTAGACGGAAGTTACAATGATAACAAATCGCTCGAACCACATGCCGATGTTNNCCATGATGTAATAACTCCAGCCCAGCGGACTGGAAGCATCGAGTCGATTATGAAAAAATGCCCAGCTTTCAAACCTGTTCTGACTATACCAGGCCACAAATAATTCAGTGAGGTAGGCGCAGCCAACGATTGAACCGGTTAAAACGATCACCTTGTTCATTACATCTATATGCTCCAAGTGNNAGCATGACCTTCGCCATGTTGTCCAGGTGGCGGAGGGTGATGAAATCCTTGAGGCCGAAGAGGTAGCGGGCGGGGACGGCCAGGGTGATCACCATGGCAAAGCCGGAGAAGATGGCGCCTGCCACAAAATAGGGAGGAAAGATTGTGGTATGCCAGCCCGGTATCACCGAAGTGGCAAAGTCAAAAGACACGATGGTGTGTACCGACAATACCAGGGGTGTGCTCAAACCGGCTAAGACCAGGGATAGGGCTTCGTGTCTTTGCCAATGTTTGGTAGAACCCGTCCATCCAAATGACAGCGTGCCATACATGAACTTTCTCCACTTTAATTTTGCGCGGTCACGAATCGTCGCAAGGTCCGGGATCAGCCCGGAATACCAAAACAATAAGGAGACCGTAAAATAAGTCGAGATGGCAAATACATCCCAAAGCAGGGCCGAGTTAAAATTCGGCCAGAGGGAACCCCGGGTATTCGGATAGGGCAAAACAAAAAATCCCAGCCATACACGGCCCATATGCCAGATGGGAAACTGGCCTGCGCACATTACTGCAAATATAGTCATGGCCTCAGCTGCCCGGTTAACTCCTGTTCTCCATCCCTGCCTGAAGAGCAGCAGGATGGCAGAGATAAGGGTGCCCGCATGACCGATCCCGATCCACCACACAAAATTGGTGATGTCCCATCCCCATCCTATTGTTTTATTAATGTTCCATTTTCCAATACCATATACCACCACCTCGTAGATCGACACGATGCCAAAGCAGAGCAGACTAACAGCTATCAGGAAACCTATCCACCATAACCTGCTCGGATTCCTTTCTATCGGCCTCACAATATCCTCCGTTATTTGGTGATAGTCTTTTGAACCTTCCACCAGCGGCGGTCTTACCTGGGACTCGTACCTTAAAGATGCCATAAGTTTTTAAAAAATTTATATAATACCTATCTTTTTCATTTTTTCAACTAACCTGCCTCTGGTCTTATCCGTGTTTTTCACCGGGCTCCTGATTTATCATTTCCGTATTGCGTATCTTAGCCAGGTAATTCACGTTAGGCAAAACATGGAGGTTTTCCAACGCATAAAATAAACGTTGTGGATTGTCCTGCCTTGTAGTATTAATCAGGCTTTCCTTATCATTTACATTACCAAATACTATAGCGTCCGTAGGGCATCCCTGCTGGCAGGCGGTTCTTACATCTGCCATATCTTTTAAAGGACGATTTTCTTTTTTAGCCTTTAGCTTCCCTTCCTGCAAACGCTGGACGCTGAATGAACACTTCTCCATCACTCCGCGGGCACGGACCGTTACATCAGGGTTCAGGACCATGCGGCTGAGATCATCGTTCATCATATGAACCGCCGGATCCAGGTTGCTGTCTTCCTGCTGATTGTTGGGAAAACTATCTGCCCCGTTGTAATCAGCCCAGTTGAAACGGCGCACTTTGTAGGGACAGTTGTTGGCGCANNCCGATGCAACGGTTATAGGCCATCTGGTTTAGCCCCTCACTGCTATGGTTGGTTGCAGAAACCGGGCACACGTTCTCACAAGGAGCGTTGTCGCAATGCTGACACAACATGGGTTGAAAAATGGTCTGGATGCTGTCGGGATCTTCCAGCTTGCCGCTGTAATACCGGTCGATGCGCATCCAGTGCATATCATGAAAATAGAGTACTTCTCTTTTTCCCACTACGGACACATTATTTTCAGCATGGCAGGCTATCACGCACGCCCCGCAGCCAATACAGGAATTCAGGTCAACCGACATACCCCAGTGGATACCCGGTTTTTCATAATAAGGATAAAGAGTCCCTTCCTTCTCAAAATTTTTTACGCCTCCGAAGGGTTTCAGCGCCTTATCCCGTTCTTCAAGGATTTCATCAGGAGATTTTTTAAAGTCCTCCAGGGTCATCTCCTTTACAACTTCCGTACGGCCTTCGTAACTATTATGTGTTTGGGTCTGGGCGACTTTATACGTATCATCTGTTTTTTCATAAGTTATAACTGGTGCGCTCCACTCAATCGTGTTCCCGTTGAAGGTTGCCAGTGAAAATGCATTTTTACCGGCCCCCTCAACTGCCCTTCCTATAAAGGCAGCTGTATTTTTCGGGTCCGCGCTCTGTCTGCCAAAACCTATGGCGATGGCTATAATTTCATTGTGCGTTCCGGGTACTACAACTGCTGGGAGGAGCAATTCTTTATTTCCAACTTTTACTTTAATCACTTGCCTGTCGGGATGTACNNCTGTCGGTGGTCTGCAAGGTCAATTCCCCAGGCGTCCTTTGCAAATTTGGGAGAAACGACAGCATAATTGTCCCAGTTGGACTTGGTGATAGGATCGGGCAATTCAAGTAGCCAGGGATTATTGGATTGGCGGCCGGTACCCATGGAGACTTTCTGGTACAGGACAAGCTCCATTGCTGCGCCTTTTTTAAGAGACTGAACGTATGCCGAGGCCTCGGACAATTTACTTCCATTATAGGCCTGGGTTGCCGGAGCGCTGGCCTGGGCCGGTTCCTGGATACCATCCTGCAAAACTTTTTCGTAGGCTTCAACGCTTCCCAGCCTGCCGGTCCAGTATTTTGAAAAATAGGTTTCGTAATCTAGCGGGTTGCGTGTCCATTTTAGAAGTGAATCTTCAAAAGGCCTTGTCTTGAACAAAGGAGCAATGGTGGGTTGCAGCATGCTGATATACCCGGCCTTTGGTTCNNGCCGGTCATTGAAGGAGATACTTGTTTTTAATTTTTTTAGCCCGGATTTGAATTTTTCCGCATCATAAAAATCATAAGCCGGATTGACACCATACACGAGCAATGCTCCAATCTTTCCGGCATCCATATCCGACACAAGGGTGACCATTTCGCTGTCAATTCCCTGATGGGTTTGATCAGGAGCCGACCAGTCAATGGTAGACCCGTTTGCACCGATTGCTTCATTGATTGCANNGTCTTTGGCTGCTTTTTTAATTCCTTTTTTTAGCGAATCCGTCAAAGGGGGAGTGGTTGGATTCCCGCCCAATTCCGCCAGCAATGACAAGGCAACAGCTCCGGATTCTGATGGACGATGGGTATAACGG
>PLCH01000573.1 GCA_003135585.1 Chitinophagaceae bacterium | reverse complement strand
ATTATCCATTTCTATTATCTCTCCGAGACCCACAATTTTCGCCAAAGTTTCAAAGTTCTTCGAGTGCATACGGGGAACTTTTAAGCCCGCGCATATATATAGTAACCGGTCGTCTGGATATGCCAAGTTGTGCGGGAGAGGTTCCGATTAGGTTTACTAAGGTTGATTACAAAGTTCTTCCATTAATTGTTGTCTTCTTTTTTCGGAACAAATAAAGCAATAAACAGGATTTATAAATTCAGTTCTATACGCTTTGATTAATAATCGTTCTTTTCTCAGATATTCCAAATTTATATAGAAGTGCGTTCGACTTATACCAAATCTTTTTGTGAAATATGATTTATTAGATATTTGTAGTTGATTTGAATTATGATCAGCGCAATGAAGCATTAAAAGGCGTCAGATTGCTTTCGATAATTTTTGCGCCGGTAAACCCTTCTTTGTCTATCTTAGAGCTAAACACTATAATATCTTATTAGAAACTATTACTTATCGACGCAATGAAATTATACCTTTTTTTACTGTTATTGTGCAGCACTTTCTTATCAGTGGCAATATCCGCACAGCCTTATTATGATCTGATTCAACAAGCGCGCTCCCGCCATGATGCGAAAGATTACAGCAGGTCAGTAATCCTTTATCAACAGGCGTTCAAACTTTCAAAAAAAGTTCCAGGAGATCTTGTCAGCGGCGCAGGATCGGCAGCGATGGCCGGGAATAAGGAGAAGGCGTTTCAACGGCTGAGTTGGGCTGAAGCGGCCGGTTACTCGAACAGCAACAAATTCGAAAAAAATCCGGACCTCGTGACACTACATAATGATAAAAGATGGCTCGAACTCAGTGCTAAAATCAAGCGGCGTTCTGATGAAATGGAAAAAAATTACGATATACCCTTGCAAAAGGAATTATTGGCCATTCTGCCCGATGACCAAGAGCCCAGACTGGCCTACGACCGGGTTGCCTCAAAAGCAGGTGACAATAGCCACGCACTCGACAGCCTCTCCACGTTGATGGTACACAATGATAGTATTAACGGTGTCAAAATAACAAAATTACTCAATGAAAACGGCTGGATAGGTAAAGGCAAAGTTGGAGAGGACGCAAGCAACGTCGTGTTCCTGGTGATACAGCATTCACAAGACCTGCAATTTCAAATAAAATATTTACCAATGATCCGCCAAGCTTTAGCTAAAGCTGATGCCTCGGCAGATGAATTGGCACTGTTGGAGGACCGTGTGGCTGTCAGGCAAGCTAAGAGACAAACTTACGGGAGCCAAATCTACTTTGATGAGAAAACCGGCAAATATTATGTTGCGCCGCTTGACGACCCGCTAAATGTCGACCATCGTAGGGCGCGTATGGGTTTGCAACCGATGGCTGAATACGCCAGGCAATTTGATATTGTATGGAATCCACAGGAATATGCGAGAAAGTTGCCTGAACTGGACAAATTAAGCCGGAAATGGTAACCGCGGCAACTTTACTTTAGTGTTTTCAACGTCTGCTTCGTTTTCTCATATTATAACTACCTGATTTCGTGAATTTTTGCTGTTCCTCAAATCTTTCGTTAACTATTTCAACCTTTTGCGGATTGTTTGAATAGGTCGTATCAGCCCAAAGCGCAATGTCGGGATAAACCTTTTTAATCATCCGGTGTTTTACATTATCAGCCTTTAAACGATTATTCATTACACACAAGTTAGCTGCAAGCCTTGTAGAAACTGCTGTAACGATCAGTAACAAAATTCCTGACATAATCCATTGTCTTATCTTCAAATCAAAATGATGCTTGTGACTAACAGGTAGCAGTTTCCGGGTTTCTGCCAATATTTCCTTTGCGCCGTAATGTCAGGGTCAAACAATTGACAGTTTAAAACTTTCTGATTCAGAGATTCCCGCAGAATATTCAAAATCGGATCAGATTATATGTGTAACACCTCACGGCTGTTAGTTTTATAATCAGACCGATATGTATGAATCCCTTTTTGGTAAGGTGGCAAAGAAAGAGTTTCAGTCTTATTACAAAAAAGGTGATAGAGGCTCGATTCTTTATTTAGAGTTTGAAAAAGAGTTCAATGGTCAAAGTTTTTTAAATGGGCTTTTGTGGGGACAAGAATCGAAACCAACCAAGGCTGAACCTGATGAATATTATTCAAAAGGGAAAATCTTGATTATTTGGAGCTTTAATCTGAAAAGTGAGCTAAAACTCATCTCCAAGGCAAAAATTGCTCAGCTTTTGCATTAGCACAATTCGCAGGGTAAGAACTGGCTCATAGCTTAAACTAACGTTTTGAGACCAGTTACGTGTTATTTGGAGTATACATAATTCAAATTATCATCTAATGGGGTCATCTTTGGCATCAATAGGTGTACAAATCCCAATATAAGGATATAAGAAAAACCTGCGATCATGAATGCCCAGAAATAACCCGAATTACCGGCGGTATCCAGTACTGCCCCTAAGGCAATATCAGCGATTATCGCGACCGCCACCCCAATCATTTTTCCTATTCCTATTACAGATGCAATTGCTTTCTTTGGAAAAACATCCGGAACCAGCGTATATCCATTAATCGACCATGACTGATGACCTGCAGCGGCGAGACCAATTAAAAAGACTGCCATCCATTTGCTTGCAATAACAGGTACAAAGCTAACAGGCAAAATTATAATCGCACAAACCAGCATAGTTATTTTCCGGGCCTTGTTGATTGACCAGCCTTTTTTTATTAATGCACCCGAGGCATATCCTCCAAGGAGGCTTCCGGCATCCGCCATAATAAAAATAACCAAGAATGGAGGCCCAATGTTTTTAATGTTTACGCCAAACTGTTCTGCCAGAAATTTGGCGCCCCAGAAAAGGTAAAACCACCAAACACCATCAGTTATCGTAGTAAAAGAGAATGCCCAGGTTTCCCTCTTTGGTAATAATTTTAACCAGGGAATTTTTTCTTTTGTTTCCTCTTCGGAATCACTGTTAATATAGGCTAACTCCGCTTTTGATAATTTTGGATGTTCTTCCGGTTTTTGATAGGTTCTCATCCATAAAAATACCCACAGGGCACTAAGCACACCGGTAATAAGAAATGGTATTTGCCAGTGATCTCCCTCAACAGAAACAATAACGCCAATAATAAACGGAGCTAAGATCGCACCAACGCTTGTTGATGCATCAAAAATGCCTGTGGCAAAAGCCCGGTCCTTTTTTGGAAACCACTCTGCTACCGTTTTAATTGCTGCAGGAAAATTTCCCGACTCGCCAATTCCCAGGCCGAAACGCGCCACAATAAAACCAATTAAACTGAAAGCCGGCCTGATGACAGCATGCAGGATCCCGAATATGCTCCAGGTAACGATTGAAATAGTATATCCTATCCTCGTGCCAAGCCGGTCAATAATACTACCCATGAACAGCAACCCTATACCATAAGCAATTTTGAAGGAAACCATGATGGCTGCATAATCCTTATTTGACCAATGGAAAAGTTTTTGCAGGGTCGGAGCCATTACACCTACTATACTACGGTCAAAGTAGTTAATTGTGGTAGCCATAAATACCAATGCAAGGATTCGGTAACGGTAATTGCCCATTTGCTGGCTTTAGTCTTTCATTTTTATTTGCTTACTATTTGAATACTGTATTCCCGAGTTGCCTATAGTTTAATCTTAACTTTTCAAATTCTCTTTGATATTCCTTTAACCTGTTCCCTGCTATCTTTTGTCCGGTTATAGTGACCGGGTCAACGAATACAATGTTTTTGCCGCTAAGAGCCGCAGCTAATGAAACATCTCCCCATTTAAGAAAACCGGGTAGATGGATGGCAGCGCTGAAGAAGTCAATACCTTCGCGGGTATCAAATAAATAGCTAACAGGAGCTTCACGCAGAGTAAGATGATCGCCATTGCCTTCCAGTGCACTAAGAAATAATCCAGCTAGTCCGGCTTCCTTACTTCCATCTATGTTTACTTTCACAGCTTTGTATTTCGAGTTCAGGAATTGAGTAAGGATCTTAAGCTCTTTTACCCATTCACCAATCATGGTTCTGCCAAACCATAACTCCGACCTGGCAATAGTGCGAAGCCCTCCTGTACGATAATTATATCCTACTGAAGTTGAAGAGGCTTCTCCTGTTCCGGAAAGGTCAACAATCGCGATACCTTTACCCGATTTAATTATTTCATCAATTAAACTAGGCGGAATACTGTCTTTTCCCTCAGGATTGCAAACAATTACAAATCCTTTAGAGTTATCCCGTGGAGAGCGCAACAGCGCTGGAATAAGCTTATTATCAGAAGTTGCTAAAGCGAAACGGTTCCATCCGTTCATTTGCTGATATTCGTAAACATGATTCAAAATTGATGTTTCGGTGACTCCCAATATGTTTCTCAAGTCATTTCTCTTAGACTCTGCATCAGTGGAAGTTGTATTCAGAAAAACAGATCTTAATTCGTTCCCTCTTCGTTTGCAGTATTCAACTGTACCTGTTACATTAGCATCTCTTTGTCCCTTAGGGAACACCATTAGTTGTTCCTCTGGCAGTAACTCAAATGGAATTTCCTTTTTCGGGGAACTGTTACCAATACCTTTCAAATGCATGTCAAACCATCCGAGCACAGCCTCCCGGTCTTCAGCCATATATCCATGCGGAAGATCGAACAACTGGAAAGCTATATTATCCTCAACTCCGTACAATTTAAATATCGGTTTGGCATTGGTATAACTGCGTATCATTTCAGATGGAAAAAAAACAGGATTGTCATCTTTTTTATGATTGCACATCTTTATTGCCCGGGGTGCAATAAGGGCAAGAATGCCTGCTTCTTCGGTCATGTCAAAGGCATCAGCCACCACCTCACAAATACAAGGGGTTCCCATAATGTAGGATTGAAAGGTTCCGACACTTACTACAGGCATGGCCGCTTTAATGCGTTCATCGAGTGCTGTCAGCCACATAGTTTGGTTTCCACCTCCACTGCCTCCCGTTGCCCCAATATTTTTTGAATCAACATAAGGTAATGAACAAAGCAGATCAACACCTCTCATATTATCTGAAATCTCAATGCCCATTAAAGTTTCGCCGATATTCATCAGCGATGATCCAAGATTATTCTCATCTCCATGGTCTTCAAATATGCCGTGGATCGTAGTCCGTTCACCGGAACCCCAGGGATCAATGCTCAGGCACACATAACCATTGAGCGCCAGGCTATGCCCTACTGCTTGTGGGCCCTCGGCGTCGATCTTGCCTTTAAGCCAATGGCCTATCATAAAAATTACTGCAGAAAATGGCCCTTTGCCATCAGGGATATATAGATTGGCCGTTGCATAAATCCCCGGACGGGTTTGAAAGGTTATTTTTTTAATTGCATAACCCTTCAATTGAATGGTGCCCGTTTCCTTCATGTTTAAAGCCAGGTTATGATTTATTACAACCCCTGTTTTTTTTATGATCTCGTTCTTTAGCTGTGCCCTGCGCATTTCCCAATCTTTCATGTTGCTAGGCAATTGATTAACTCCAAATCTTAATGCAGCGTCAAGTCTTAATTTACCTGCAATTAAATCAGCATGGTTCTTTGGAAAAACCTTAGGTAAAGTGTCTGTAATGGGTCTTATCTTTTTAATGTCATGCCGATCGATAGTCTCATCGCCAAACCTTTTCAATACAGCACTATATGGATTCAAAACAGCACAGCACACATATGAGATCAGTAAATATTTCATAATTATTGGAGAATGAATATGTACATGAATTACGAAGAAGGCATCCGATCAACTATTTCCTCAGTTTTTCGATCCCAATATAATTTTTTTCCTTCCCGGTAAGCACGGGTTGCCATTATGGTGGCTATCGAATGCCAGAAGCCAGTATGAATATGCCCATTGGGTACAACACTTCTGTTCCTCATACAATCAACCCAGTTGTCAAGGTGGTAGGGCATATTATCACTCACATAAGCGGGACCAAGTTTCATCCCATATTCCGGGGTTGTTATTATTTCCGCTTTCCCGTTTTTTATTGCCTCTTTCATCCCCTCGTAAAAATCAAATCCACCGGGGTGGTTCNNGCTTCTCCTCCTGCCGAGAATAAGGTTCCTTCTTTCCCGCGAATACAGGTATAATCACCAAACATATTTGCAAAATTTGTAGCGTATGAGTACAATAACTTCTCCTTCTCAAAAGTTGCGAGTGCCTGAAATGTGTCCGGGTTCTGCCGGATATCTGGCCAGCCAAATATCCCTCCGTTTGCTACCATAGTGTCAGGAATAGCNNGTGTCGGTATAAAAATGCACCAATCCTGCACCATGACTCATCCATTGAGACGTGATACCCCCTGAGTAATCACGGAATATCCTGAATTCAAAATATTTCCAAGGATCGAACGGAACATAAGGCTTTCCTAACAGCCACCTGTTCCAGTCGGTGTCCTCTTCCCGGATCGCCGCCACATCCGGATCATTTGGAACATGCCAGCGAGGTTCATTATCATTCCACACCTGTTCTATTTTTGTGATCTGACCCAGTTTACCGGAACGAATGATCTCGCGCACCTTCAACTGCATCGGGTCGCTCAGCCATTGCGATCCCTGCTGTACAACCTGTTTGGATAAGAGGACGGCATTCCTTGCCAGTTTAGCATCTTTCACATCTATGGCCATAGGTTTTTCACAATAGCAATCTTTACCGGCCTTGACAACTTCCACTAAAAGCTTTGCATGCTGAAAATCTCCTGCACGGATCATTACTGCGTCGAGCTCAGGCATTTTCAACATTTCTTCGGAATATTTAAACTGTTTTACATCTGTTCCGAACAATCTTTTACAGTTTGCTGCAGCTTTTTCTTTATTATGTTTCCAAA
>PLCH01000461.1 GCA_003135585.1 Chitinophagaceae bacterium | reverse complement strand
GCGTCCGCGCATAAAAATTGCGATCCTAAAAGAAACCCTTTTATATGAAAATTTCTCAAAACTTATTATATATTTATACCGATTATTTACAGATAATCGTTTAATAAAGAAATATTTAAATGGGGAATGAGCTGACCAACAAGGATCTGCTACGGTTTTTGAAAAATAAGCATTTACATGCGGGGTTTATTAATGGTTTGAAATTACATTACAGACCTTTAATCTGTCCCTATATTAGTTTAATAAACATGGTTCGACCCGGGGATAAGGTGGGCGATATCGGTTGTGGCTCGGGTCAATTTTTGTTATTGTTGTCTGCCTTTGCCCGCCCTTCCTTTTTATACGGAATTGAGATAAATGCCCAACTCATTAACAACGGACGGGAGCTCCTTTCGGATGTGGGTAGCGATAGGCTGCTATTGGAAACATACGACGGCATGAATTTCCCCCCTCTCCTGAGCGAAATGGATATCTTGTTTCTGATCGACGTTTTACACCACGTTCCAAAACCAAAACAGGAAGCTTTTCTAAAAAAACTTGTCAGTATAATGAAAAGCACGGCTACCCTTGTAATCAAAGACATTGATGTAGCCAACCCGCTGGTAATTTTCAACAAGCTTCACGACCTGATAGTGTCCGGTGAAATCGGACATGAACTTTCATGCAAAAAGGTAAGCAGCATGCTGGCTGAAGCCAATTTGGAAATAACTGCTATTCATAAAATAACCACCTATGTTTACCCGCATTACACGATTGTTGGAAAAAAACCGTAATACCAAAACTATTTTTTTAGTTTTTTGCTTTTCCTTGCTTTCATTCTATCCCATTTTCAGAAATTTCTACTATGCAAACGGTATCCTGACTTATGAGCGTCACATTGCGTTCCTTGAAAAGAGATCTGAATTTTATAACCCCTGGCAATATAGAATTTTATGCCCCATGATGGTGGAAGGATTGATCTGGACCTATGATCATACCCTTGACAAGATTTTTCCCCTGGAAGAAAAAGTGCATTTCAAAGTAAACTCAACAACAGGTACTACGGATATTACCGATCAATTTATACAATTGACCCAAAACAAAGAGGCTTTCAAGTATATTATGGTATTTATTTTNNCCTGTGGATTTTTTTTCTTGGATACATATTATGGAGTTATTTTATCAGGAATGACTGGCTCCTGTTTTTTGGTTTGATATTTCTTTCCATAGCGATGGGTAATTCCGTTGCAGTGGCAGATCTTACGTTGAATACCTATATGGATATAATCTTGTACGAACTGGCAGCATGTCTTATTTTATATAGGGGAAACCCCTTGTGGCTGATCCCCCTTATCACCCTAGGCGCCCTTAACAGGGAAACCTCCCTTATGATTCCCTTTTTATATTTTGTTTCCTGTATGGATTTCACCAGNNGGGTTCTGGTTTTTATCCAATATGTTATTTTTTTTACGCTGTTTATCTGGATCAGAAATTATTACGGCTACCGTCCCCAGCACGAATGGAAAGTACCCGCAGGTTTACAAATGCTGCATTTGAATTTACTTAGTCCCATTGGTTTAAAATCCTATTTTGAAATGATTGGTACATTCGGTGTAATCCCGTTTATTATTCTTTATAAATTCCGTCGCTTCCCCGCGCTTCTGAGGCTTTGGTTCATTGCAATTGTGCCCCTATGGTTTTCTGTTCACTTGCTTACCGTTGTTACCTATCAGACCCGGTTGTTTTTGGTTCCCAGCATCCTTATTTTTCTTCCCATGATGATGTGGCTGATTGAAAACAGCATGACGCAAAAAGCAAATAGTGCAGCGGCTGGCTGAACTGGGCGGATCCTCCGGTTTTGCATTTTCAATTCCGTTATTTTTGTTTGAAATTATCTTCTTATCAAAGCAGGACCCGATATATTATCCAACCCAATCGAATACCTGAAGGGAGTGGGTCCGCTGAGGGGGGAATTGCTAAAAAAAGAACTTGGCATTTTTACTTTCATGGACCTGCTTGAGCATTTTCCATACAGGCATATTGATAAAACAAAACTGAGTCTGATCCGCGAAATAGGCCATCAGACTGATTTTATTCAACTGCGCGGCCGACTAATGAGTTTGGAAGCTGTGGGTGAAAAAAGAAGCAAGCGCCTGGTAGCAGAATTAAGGGATGCTTCCGGAAATCTGGAACTGGTTTGGTTCCAGGGCGTTAACTGGATACAAAAAAATCTGAAAGTGGGCAGTGAATACCTGGTGTACGGTCGGACAGGGCATTTCCAGGGTGTCCCGCAAATCACTCATCCGGAAATGGAATTATTCTCACCGGAAAAAAGGGAGGAAAAGAATTTACTGGAACCCGTTTACCCCACAACCGAAAAATTAAAGGCAAGAGGATTGGGAGGAAGGCAGATTGGCCAGCTCACCCATGTCTTGCTGGGTTTTTTGCAGGAAAAAGACATACCCGAAAATTTACCTGCATCCCTGCTTGAGCCCTTGCATTGGTTTCCCCGTTACCAGGNNGGGCCTTTTTGAGAAAGCCTTGAACCGCTTGAAATTTGAAGAACTTTTTTTAGCCCTGCTAAGAATGGCATTGATCAAATCCGGGCGCCATCGCTCCTCCCACGGAATTGTTTTTGGGAAAGTGGGTGATCTGTTCAATGGTTTTTATAAAAAATATTTACCCTTTGAACTGACCGGGGCCCAGAAAAGGGTATTTAAGGAAATACGCAGGGATACAGCCCGCGGAAGACAGATGAACAGGTTGTTACGGGGTGATGTGGGAAGTGGAAAGACAATAATTGCTTTGCTCTGTATGCTGCTTGCTGCTGATAATAATTTTCAAAGCTGTCTGATGGCACCCACCGAAATCCTGGCTACCCAGCATTTCAACAGCCTTTCTGCCTTGTTGAAAGATATGCCTGTAACTATTAAGCTGCTTACCGGTTCCACCAGGAAAACCGAGAGAAAAAAAATTGCAGGAGCATTGGAGGATGGCATTCTTAATTTTTTGGTTGGTACCCATGCCATCATCGAAGATGCCGTTCAATTTAAGAATCTTGGCCTCGCAATCGTTGATGAACAGCATCGCTTCGGAGTAGCCCAGCGCGCCAAACTCTGGCAGAAAGCAGCTGTTCCGCCTCATGTACTCGTAATGACTGCCACGCCTATTCCCCGGACCCTTGCCATGACCGCTTACGGTGACCTGGACTACAGCGTAATTGATGAATTGCCGCCCGGGCGCATACCGGTCACCACGGTCCACCGTTTGGAATACGAAAGGGCAAACCTGATGGATTTTATAAAGTCAGAGATAGCCAAAGGCAGACAGGCCTATATTATTTTCCCCCTGATCGAAGAGTCTGAAAAACTGGATTATGAAAACCTGATGCGGGGTTACCAAAATGTAAAGGCATTTTTCCCCGAACCCAAATACTGGATCAGTATGCTTCATGGAAGACAACCGGCAGCTGTCAAACAAACCAATATGCAGCGCTTTGCAAACGGAGAAACACAGATCATGGTTTCAACTACCGTAATTGAAGTCGGAGTAGATGTTCCAAATGCCTCTGTGATGATCATCGAAAACGCTGAAAAATTTGGATTGTCACAGCTGCACCAGCTCCGCGGGAGGGTAGGAAGGGGTGCAGACAGAAGTTTTTGCATCTTATTAACAAGCACCAGACAAACCAATGAGGCAAAGCAGCGTATTAAGATGATGTGTGATACCAACGACGGCTTTAAAATTGCCGAAAAAGATCTTGAACTACGGGGTCCGGGTGAGATCGAAGGTACGAGGCAGAGTGGTTTATTGAATTTTAAATTGGCCAACCTGTTGCTGGACAAAGGCTTGTTACAGATAGCCCGGAAAATGGCCGAAAAAATTGCTGCTGAAGACCCTGAACTTTCAAGTATTGGAAATCTGCCGCTTAAAAACTACCTGCAGTCCCTGAAAGGGAAAACGGCCTGGAGCNNCTTAAATACGATTTTGCTGTAAAATAACGTTCAACAGGAAGTCCGGCAGAAAATTTGATAATAATAAGCAACTTCCTCCTACCAAAACGACCCGGATGTATTTCGTATATAGTTTTATCAGCGTATTTTAGATTTTTATTGCTTACATTGTAAAAAGAAAACTTGGGAAAAAGACTTCTTATAGTTTCAGTTTTATTAATGGCTGTTACCCTAAGGCNNGTGGGATCCCAGTCTTAATTTCCGTGCAGAAATGAGCACGGGTTCATTTTTTTTACAAAAGAAAGGATTTTCAGTTCTCTTACACAAACCGGCGGATCTTCAGCGAATAGAGGAACAGAGCCATAGCCATACAGCAGTTAACGGTGGGGAACCACCCGTAAAGGCAGACCCGAAAACCAGCCGTATACAAGGCAACGCAAGCTCCCGCGTGATACATTCCCATTTTTATGAAGTGAGTTTTCTTAATGCGGATGATAATGTTGAGATTGTGCCGGACAAACCCCTGCCTACTTATAATAATTATTTTATTGGCAACGATCCCTCCAAATGGGCTTCCGGCTGCAGGATATTTCAGGGAATTACCTATAAAAATATTTATCCAAATGNNGAAGGCGGAACCCTTAAGTATGATCTGATCGTACACCCTGGTGCTGATCTTGACAAAATTGCATTAAAATATACGGGGCCTGATAAGCTAATCATCCGCAATCATCAGCTGGTGATTAAAACTTCGGTAGGGGATGCGAAGGAACTGGCTCCCTACTCCTATCAATTAAACAATTCCGGCAAAACCGAGGTT
>PLCH01000038.1 GCA_003135585.1 Chitinophagaceae bacterium | reverse complement strand
GCAAATAGGTAACCACTTCAAATCCTGCATGCGGATGAGGCGGTATTCTAGCCTCCTCTGCGGCGCCTATTGTTAATGGCCCCATGTGATGAACCAGTAAAAAAGGGTCAATTTGTTTAAGATTGCGTGTGGGTAAAACATTTTTTATTTTAAAGGTCCCCACTCTTTCATTGGTTGCCGTTTCAACGATTGCTACGGTTCTTGTTGTCATAAGAATTCCTTTTCATTTGTGAATTTTAATTATTATTATCTATTGTCATGGGTACCTCAATTGCCAATATTTTGGAGTCCTGATCTGCTTTAATGGTGAAATTGTCCGTACCAGAAATCCCGATAGCATCTCTTTTTCCCAGTTTTTGACCTGATATCTCGATTTCCCCATCGATCAAAAAAACATATACTCCGTTATCCTGAAAAGCCGGAGTATAGGTTAGTTGTTTGCCAGCTTCCAAATCCGTCAGGGCAAACCGCGCGTCCTGATTAATCCAAACCCCTCCGTCTTTTTCAATGGGGCTTGCGACTATCTGCCATTTATTTTTCCGTTCCTTGCTGTCAAATGCCTTTTGGTCATAGCGGGGCTTGCTGTCTTCAAGTTTTGGGAATACCCATATCTGTAAAAAACGGGCTGGATCAGTTTTCGAAGCATTCATTTCTGAATGCCGGATGCCTGTTCCCGCGCTCATAATCTGTACATCACCCGTCTTAATAACCCCATCAGTCCCTGTGCTGTCCTTGTGGGCCAGGGCCCCTTCCAAAGGGATCGAAACGATTTCCATATTATCGTGCGGGTGGGCGGGGAAACCAGCGCCCCCGTTTACCCTGTCGTCATTCAGAACCCTAAGGGCTCCGAAATGAATTTTTTCCGGATCCTGCCAATGGCCAAAACTGAAAGAATGATAACTATCCAACCATCCAAAATTGACATGGGCTCTTTCTGAAGCCGGATGAAATATTGTTTTCATTTTATTCGTTTTAATTCAATGTTTAAACATCAATTTTAATACCAATACCCCTTTCTAGGGACCAATCCGTCAAAAGCAGACGTTTCGTCAGTCGAGTTTTGCTAATATACCGGAATGTTCCGAAGTGTTAAACCTGGAAGGAAATTTCCTCCTCTGTGCGGTTTGGATTGAATTCAAGGACGAAATTGTTCTTTCCTTCCCCGACCATGATCGTCATATATTTTTCCTGTACAAGCTCGAGCAAAGATAAAAACAAGAAAATGGCATGTACCCTGTTCTGGCAAATTTCAAAAAGCTTTTCAAAAGGAATGAGTTTCTCGTTTTCCAGTCTTTTAAGCATGTAGTCCCGGATATCCTCCATCGTATAGTTGTATTGCTCGACAGTGTGAACCGGTTTATTTTGCCTTTCTTCTGCCCTGGATAAAACCCTTTCAAATGCTTTCATGAGTTTGAAAAGGGAAATGGTTTGTATTTCTGAGCCTTCCGCCGACTCTTCTCCGACAAGCAGCAGCTCTTTTTGCAGGTTTCCGCGCTTAACCATCAACATGCGGGTAGTTTCCATTTCCGCCATCCGGGCGGAAGCCTCCTTATATCTTTTGTATTCGAGGACCTTATCGATCAGTTCCTGGCGGGGGTCTATCTCGTTGCCGAGTTCGTCCAGTTCTTTGCGCGGAAGAAGCATCCTTGCTTTTATCCGCATGAGGGTGGAAACGAAAAGAATGAATTCGCTTGATAATTCGATGTTATGGGTCTCCTGGGAATGGATAAAGTCCAAAAAATCACGAATTATTTTGTTGATCGGAATATTGTAAATATCCAGTTCATCTCTTTCAATAAAAAAAAGTAACAGGTCAAAAGGACCTTCAAACTGTGGTAGTTTTATCTGGTATATTTCTGTATTCATTTATTCTTTTACTTAGTTCGAAAGAGAGATTTGATTTATATTATTGAATAAAAAGTCCCGTTTTAAACTCAACAGGAAAACAAAAATACTTTAAAATTAATTGTGTGTCTTATCTCCCTTCTTCCCAAAATTGGTACTTACACCAATGCCTAATATTGATTTTGATTGCAATGCAGGATGATCTTTAAAATATCCGAATTTTTTTACATCATCATCATAGGCAAGGTCCAGGCTATAAACACAGTTGAGCCAATTATTTACTTTTAAATAAAATGTATTGGTCCAGAAAATATCGACATTACCCGGTTTGTTGTGAGTGAAATCTGAAAAAGCATCAAGGCGGCCTGAATAGATAATATGCTTATAAATTTCTTTGTTAATTGCAACGGAAATATAAGGACCTGCCTGCAGTTGAATAGTTTTTAAGGGATCAACTCCATACATTTCCGCCACGGATCTTTCTTTATTGCCGGGATTTTTTTCGTTAATCATGCTATTGGGAATAATGCCTCCCTGAAATAGATAACTGTAAGGAGCATTGGAAACAAAAACACCACGAAAGCCCAATAAAGTTCCATATACATCAATATATTTTTTGTGATACGCTACACCTATCGGAGCAATAGTAATGTAAGCAGGTGCAAAAAAACCCGAAGTTCTTCTCTTAAGTCCCTGGTTAAGATAATCGCGGTCATAGCCGTTTGAAAACTGGGAACGAAAATTAAAAACCGCTCCCAACCCAAGTACTGGCTTGGTTTTCAGACATGCGCCAACACTTGTAAAAGNNATTAAAATACCATTTACCTTTTTGAGCATTAGCGCAGGCATGTAAAAATGAATTTGCAGAAATTGAAAACACATCATTTCCTGAAGCCCAGTTTTTACTGCCGGCCTGACCTATCACCAATGAAAAGCGCAACCCTTTTCCCAAACTGTTTTATTTTGTTTATCTGAAATATTTTGCTGAGCTAAACTGTGTGTACATAGGAGAATAAAGAAGAAAAAAATCCAATTTTTTTTCATGTTAGCATGATATTAAATTGAGTGGCTCATCAATAAAGGAATGAAGGTAATTAGTNNTTTTTTATTGCCTGATATTTTTTTATCTATAAATTATCAATAATGTCCTTTTAAGATTTTTTTAATTCATCTCTGATTTCCATCAATAGTAGATCGGTAGAAGATGGGCCTGACGGTGGTACTTCTTCCTTTTTCTTTTGAAGGGAAGCCAGAGATCTAATCAACATAAAAATAACAAGGGCAATAACAATGAAGTTGATCACCGCGGCTAAAAATTTGCCATAAGTTACCGCTCCCGATTTCAATTCGGCAATATCCTTGAGCCCTGCCTTATCCAATATCGGTGTAAGCAGCAACGGGGTAATAATATCTGTTACCAGTGATGATACGATAGCACCAAAAGCAGCGCCAATAATTACGGCAACTGCCAGGTCCATTACATTGCCTTTCATGGCGAAGGCTTTGAAA
>PLCH01000387.1 GCA_003135585.1 Chitinophagaceae bacterium | reverse complement strand
TGGCTGCCGGAGGGAGGTTGAGTGAAATATTGGGGCCGGGAGCAGGCAATGTTTACCTGAATCATGATAGGGAAATGAGAAGACTGGGTATGGTATATGGTGCGGAAAAAGGGTTACTTGAAATTGAAAAAGATCCCACCACCAAAAAAGACTGTGACGCTTATACATCCGGCGTAAATGCCTATATCAGTAATCTCAAGGAAAGTGAATTGCCTCTTGAATATAAATTATTGAATTACAAACCTGAGCTGTGGAGTAACGCTAAGATCGCCCTGTTCATGAAAAATATGAGCTATGAACTTGCCGGATCTGACGAGGACTTTGAAATGACAAATGCGAAAGCGATTTTCAGCAAAGAAGACTTCTCAAAATTATATCCGCCCCTCCAGGACAGCGTGGATCCGGTTGTGCCAAAGGGAACTGTTTTTCCTCCGCCCCGTCTCCAATTGAAAGTCCCGGCCACAGTGGATTCTCTTTATTTAAATAATAAGGACACCGTAACGGTAAGGGAATTTAAACCAGAAAAAAATAACGGAAGTAACAATTGGGCAGTCAATGGAAAAAAATCAAAGAGCGGCCGCCCCATTCTTTGTAATGATCCTCATCTGGGCACTAACCTTCCTGCGATCTGGTATGAATTGCAGATCCGGACGAATGAGTTTAATGATTACGGGGTTTCTTTTCCGGGTGCGCCTTACGTCGTCATAGGCTTTAATGATAGCTGTGCCTGGGGCCTGACCAATGCCGGAAGGGATGTGAGGGATTATTATGAAATACGTTTTAAGGATTCCACAAAAAAGGAATACTGGTTCAATGGACACTGGCAACAGGCGGAACAAAGAATCGAGGCGATAAAAATAAGGGATCAACCTACTTTTTATGACACGGTTGCCTATACTGTTTTTGGACCTGTCATTTATGACAATACCTATACCGGGTCGTCAAAAATTCATTCCGACAGGTATTATTCAGTTCGGTGGAAGGCTAATGATGCTTCTAATGAACTGGCCGTATTCAGTCATTTGCGCAATGCAAAGAACTATCTGGATTTCCAGGAGGCGATACAATACCTTCATAATCCTGGTCAGAATTTTATTTTCGCAAGTAAGGCCGGTGACATTGCCATCAGGCAACAGGGAGAATTTCCAGCAAAATGGGACCAACAGGGAAAATTTGTCATGCCGGGTACGGATAGCAGTTATATGTGGGAGGGGAATATTCCCCAGGAGGAGAACCCCTTTTTGTTTAATCCCGAGAGGGGATTTGTAAGCAGTGCCAACCAGGCACCTGCGGATACGGCTTACCCCTATTTCCTGGACAATAATTACCCGATTTATCGCGGTTTGATCATAAATCGTCTCTTGAAACAGATGGATACAATTACCCCGCAGGCAATGATGGGCCTGCAGACTGAGAATTACGATGTGTTTGCTGAAATGGCTAAACCCCTCCTGCTGAAAAACCTGGACGAGTTTTCCCTAACCAAAAGGGAAAGAAAATACCTGAATATTTTCAAATCATGGAACCTCCGCAACGATCCTGAGGAAAAGGGACCTACTGTTTTTAAAATCTGGTGGGACAATATAGAAAAAGGAATTTACGATGATGAATTCTCCACGATTGATTTACCGATTCAGAGGCCTTATGAAAGCACGCTGCTGGAAGCACTTTTAAAAGATTCCGCTTATAAGTTCGTTGATAATATCCTTACTCCCGAAAAAGAAACGCTTCCGGATATCATAACTGCTGCATTTAAGAAATCTATTTCTTCTTTGATGATCGCTGAAAATATAGATAGGCTGGATTGGGCCAAATATAAAGATACCTGGGCACGTCATCTCTTGCGGATCCCTGCCCTAAGCCGCATGCACCTTCCTATAGGGGGAGGAACGCACTGTATCAATGCCGCCAAACAATTTCATGGTCCTAGCTGGCGAATGGTGGTTCATCTCCTTGACAAAACCGAAGCCTATGGGATTTATCCCGGTGGCCAAAGCGGTAATCCGGGAAGTCCGTTTTATGATACATTTATTGACAACTGGGCTGCCGGAGGCTATTATCCACTGTGGGTGATGAGAAGTGATGAGTTCAATGACAAGAAGGTCAGGTGGAAAATGGAGTTTAATAGAATTTCAAATTGATTGCATGAAGTACATTGTTTCCATTCTGCTTACTGCCCTGTTAGGTTTCGTATCCGGTCTTTACCTGCCATGGTGGTGTATAGCTTTTGCTGCATTTGTCGTCAGTGCTATCATTCGTCAAAAGCCTTTTATGTCTTTTCTGTCGGGATTTCTGGGAGTTTTTTTGTTATGGGAAATTCTGGCCTGGTGGATTGATGCAAAGAATGAGAGCATTCTTTCCCAGAAGATTGCCCAGATATTGCCGCTGGGTGGTTCTCCCGTACTGTTGATATTACTGAGTTCCCTGGTGGGTGCTTTGGTGGGTGGTTGTGCAGGGCTTGCAGGGAGCTATTTGCAAAAAAGGAATGAAACGGGGGCCTCCGGCAATGCCAAGGAGACCTAATTTTCACTTTTTTGTAACCATACTACTCTTATATTCGTTTCCTAATCTGCCATCCCGGTTATGATGAGGATCCTACTGCTTATTTTTTGTATCCCACTGGTTAGTTTGAATACCCTGGCAGGCAAATTATCGGGCGTCATTACAGATGATAAAGGAGTCATTCTTCCCTACGCCTCGGTTTTGGTCAAAGGTACAACCAAAGGCACTACGGCTAATAACAAGGGCAAATATTTCATGGACCTTGAGGATGGTGTTTATACAATTGTCTGCCAATATGTGGGATATGCAAGGCAGGAAAAAACGATAACTATAAAGGCGGGAGCCGTGGAATTGGATTTCCGGTTGTCCTTGCAGCAAACCGTAATGAAAGAAATTATTGTAAGGCCCGGAGCGGNNTATCAGACATGCTATTAAAAAAAGAAAGGATTACGAAAATCCGCTCGATTCTTTTACCTGCGAGGCCTATATAAAGACCTTAATCAAGACGCGTAAACTCCCTGGAAAAATTTTCGGTAAAAAAATGCCTGACGAGAATAGGAAGGGGATGGGTGTTGATTCTGTCGGCAAAGGCATAATTTATTTATCCGAATCGCTAACCAAAATTGCTTTTAAGAAGCCTGACAAAATCAAATTGGAAGTATTGTCAGGGAGGGAAAGCGGTTCAAACGGATTTGGGTTTAATTTTCCAACCTTTATCAATTTCTATGAGAATAATGTAAATATTTTTATAACGCAGCTCAATCCACGAGGGTTTGTTTCCCCCATTGCGGATGGTGCGCTGAATTATTATCGCTACAAATACCTTGGTTCTTTTTTCGAAGAAGGGAAGGAGATCAATCAGATAAGAGTCATTCCCAGAAGAAAATATGAGCCTTTATTTACAGGAACCATTAATATCACAGAGGGTGACTGGCGAATCCACAGCCTGGATCTTTTTCTGACAAAGGAATCGCAATTGGAAATCATAGACACCATCAGCTTCAAACAAATCCAGGTGAGCGTTACCAAGGACGTATGGAGAACAAAGGACCAGATTGTATATTTCACTTTCAATCGGTTTGGAATTGATGCGACCGGCAATTCTTTAAATGTGTATAATAAATATGATCTGGTCCCCCGGTTCAGAAAAAAATATTTTAATAATGTCATTGTCAAATACGACACGACCGTCAATAAAAAAACAAAAGCTTACTGGGATTCAATCCGCCCCGTCCAACTGGAGCCGGAAGAGTTAAAAGACTATAAAACAAAAGACAGTATTTTTGAGAACCAAAGAGAAAATGCTTTTTCAAAAACGACTATTGATTCCCTTCGCAAAAAACAGGGGCACCTAAGACTTGTTAACTTTTTCTGGAATGGATTTACGCGATCCAACTTTGATCCAAAACACCCCTTTTCCTATACCTTTCAACCCATCCTGAAAGG
>PLCH01000182.1 GCA_003135585.1 Chitinophagaceae bacterium | reverse complement strand
CGATATAGGAACGATGTATTCGCAGAAATGCAGTAGAGGATAACAAGGCTTCTGCCTCTGCCATCGTAAGACGGGATGCTATTTTTTGATGTTCTCCTACAAAACGAATGTAATTGTCACTACTTTCCACCCACAACAGATCATTTAGCTCCAAGCGCAAATGNNGGCAAAACGGGAGGAGCTTGCTCCATATTCTTATGAAGCTCCTATTGTTCCTGCGCTTTGTTGCATGCTTTTAAAAACCGGGGCAAAGAAAAAGGTTTTAACAAGAAAACTAATTACTAATACTGGCAAGACAATCTTTAAGAAAGTACCCTTTTATCTTTTTTAACGTCTCGTACTTAATTTCAAAATTTTTGGAAGGATATTTTAAAACCCGGAAGAATACAAGGGTTAAATAAATTAAAAAAATGAGAATTATCCCATTATAAATCCCTCGGATTTATTGTTTCCATACAATTGAGTAGCAGGTAAGAATGTCTGAAGGAGGGGAGTATATGTCTGAAAGGGCTAAATATTGTCCATTGGACAAAGCTTATTCCGAAAAGCTAATGGAGCTATATGCAAAAGTTATGAACGAAGAATTAGATAAAGCAATGGATTGCGAAGAATCTTGCGAAATAGGTGATGAGCTAAGAAAGAAGGCTATGAGCAGCAGCAGGTTAGGTTTCATAGGAAAAGGGGGTTGAGGAAAAGTGTTACCATGATGGTTGAATCGTTTTAATCCTCTATAAATGGAAGACGTACATTATTATATTCAGGTTTCTTTATATGAGTCTTTAATTTTTTAAAGGTTTCAAACGGCCCCCAAGTAGAAAACATATTAATTAACCAGGGTCGAATATATCCAGCTGGATCTACAAATAAGGTAAATTCAATTGAAATAACATTTTTTCCGGTCGGTGTAACCACCCATTGACAAAAGGAATGTGTCACTCTTACTATGTTCTTTTTAGGTGGAACAAAATCCGGAACATTCTGTTCATCCATTGTTATGATTTTAGTCGCCGGATTTTGAGAAATCCTTAAATGCGCTATATAATCCCGGTTACTGAAAGGCCACGGAAGGCTGACTTCTGAATAATAAAACAGTTCTGAAAGAGAAACCCGCTGTAGCAGGGAGCTTTTAGTATGATAGAACCATTGATCTTGTTCCGTAATATCAAGAAGAACAGCGGCCATTTGTGAAAGCCTAGCTTCTAGGGTACATACCACTCTTAAAGCCTTTATTCTCGATTCAGAAAAGTGGCAAGTATAAATTTTGATCCCCTCTTTATCCAATTCCAATTTCCAATCTTCCTGTTTATCCAATTTTAATTTCCAATCTTCCTGTCCACTGACAAAAAGAAATGAGAATTCAAAAGTTATTATTNNACCGTTCTTTGAAATTTTTACCAGTTAAGTCGTTCAGTCAATTTTATCCTTCCGTTGACTTGAGACATTGCTTTGACATTTCCTTTGAATCGGCCGCTACAACCTTAATTTCAATCTGTCTCGCTGTACCTTGGACACGGCTAAAGTAGATCGCTTGCCCTAAAAATTCCATCCAAGAAGAAAGCCGACAGCGGAAAGATCCCCGTGATTTACAATAACGTCAGAGCGTATTCCGAGTTCAAAAACACCGAACTGCACCCCTACTGAAGGAGCAATGGAAAGCCCTCCTGTTGAACTAGCCTGACCAGGAAAATAATTAGGAACCCGGTAAACAAAATAACCCAATTCGCCAGTTATGAAAAACTGTCTCGAAAAAATAAATTTATAACCGGCTAGTTCAGGAATTTGAAAATCCCAAAGTGCACGCGAGACCATCCACCCTGTGCCGATATAGGCAAAACCAGGGCCCACCTGAATGGAGAAGCGAGCTGTCACGCCTAAACTGACAAATTGGGTCGTTTGAAACCTGGGCGAAATACCTCAGTCCAGGCCCAGCCCAAAGCTCTGCAATTTATCAGACCTTTGACCCAACGAAGATAGGCTGCAACCCAACAGAAACCCTACTAAAACAATTAAAGGAAACTGTTTTAGTGTGACTCTTAGACCAAAAATTAGAAGGTTCATTATAAGCTTGGGAAAAACTATCTATTTGACCAATTATCCTCCTGGCGGTAAGCAAACGGGGTCAATACGATCAAGCGGGAATGATTATGATTTAAATCTATACAGTAAAAGTTTTGGCGGTCGGGTTTTCAATATGACTTCAGAAATTCTCGAATTTCAAGACGTCGCATTTGCAGGATTTGAAATTATTCAATGAGATTCAAAATAGTGAAGTTCCTCATTTTCATTCTATATGTGATTCAATAAAAGAAGATACAAACGCTGGAGTAAGAAATGTAAAAAGCCATTAAATATTGAAAATCAAACATTAATGGCTTGGCGGGAGTGAGAGGGTCACAATCGAACCCTTGATCAAATTATTAACCTTCGCTCATTGGGCTAAATTCAGTTAATTGCATAACATTTCAAAGTTATCCCATGAAACGAAAATTGTGGATTTTGCACGCAAAAAAACTAGTAGCCTGCCAAGCTTTTCAATAGGATGCACTGTAAAAGGTTTAAGATAAGGACCTGAAAATGAAGATATCATTCGCATTACTTTTAATAAAAAATAAAACAAATGAAACCTGAATTTAACAGCATCCACAGGAGAAAATTCCTCCGGAATACCGCGCTAGCCGCAGTCGGCGCCAGTGCTTTTAGCATACTTCCCATATTTAGCCAGGCTAATCCCTACACAGATGATGATATCAACCTAATAAGGCCACTGGAGGGATATTCCCTGCAAATAGGCATCCTGGTTTCAATGCTTATCTGGAATCGGGCATCCGTGATCAGGGCCACCCAGGGTCTTACCCAGCAAGAATTGGATTTTTTGGTTGATACCCAATCCAATACCATTGGGGCACTCCTTCTC
>PLCH01000085.1 GCA_003135585.1 Chitinophagaceae bacterium | reverse complement strand
GTCCTGACAGGTACAGTCTCCTCATTTGCCCAAGCCACAAAAAGAAAAATGACTGATAGTACATCAGAAACAGTTGCAAAATACGTGTACACCTGTCCTATGCATCCGGAAATAATTACCGGTAAGGCAGGCAATTGCCCCAAGTGTGGCATGGACCTAGTCAAAAAAAAGGTAGATAAAATTTATACCTGTTCCATGCATCCGGATGTAATCAGCGATAAACCAGGAACATGTCCAAAATGCGGAATGGATTTGATAGAAAAGAAATTTACACCCTAATTGAAAGTTAATATGCAATAGGATTATCAGTAAGATGAGATAAATCTATTAATTCAAAAGATCATGAAACAATTAGCAATAAGTCTTACAGCTTTTGCGGCCATAACTTTCACAACCTGCAACAACGGTTCAAACTTATCTTCGGTCCAAAAAGATACAAGCATCATAGATAAATTGGATAAGATGGACACAGGAAGGGCCGTCACTATGCCAACCGGAAATGCAACATTTGTCCATGCCTCCTTTACAAATGTGAATGCCGATGTGGCTGCAGACGTCCAAGAAGTGGCAAGTCGCTATTTTCACATGAAACATGCCTTGGTTAACGATGATGCAGCCGCGACAAAAAAAGGTGCGTCTATGGTACTGCAGGTTGTCAGCCAGTTTGACAATGCGACATTCCCTGCTGAACAGAAATCCGTCTATGACAGTCAGATCGGTGCAATCAAAGAACATGCCCAGACCATTGTTACAAACGACGATCTGGATGCGGAAAGAATGCATTTCGCTGAATTATCAAAGCATATGTATGAACTGATAAAAGCATTTGGTGTTGCCAAAAGGCTCTATTACGACCATTGCCCGATGGCCTTAAATAATAAAGGGGCCAATTGGCTAAATGAAAGCTTGGGTATTCAGAATCCCTACTTCAAAGGCACAGCAATGAATACTTGCGGGAAGGTGGAAAAGGTAATTGAATAGGGCGCCTTTGTGTTGTCAAATATAAGAGATTGAGGCGTTGTGCCGGGTTATTTAGCCAGAGGACACTGACTCATTTATAAATAAAATTCTATGGTTCAGAAATTAATTGAACTGGCATTGCGAAATAGGCTGATTGTACTACTGATGACGGCAGGGCTGTTTGCCTGGGGTATCTATTCGGTCAATCAAAATCCGATCGATGCCATCCCCGATCTCAGCGAAAATCAGGTGATCGTTTTCACCGAATGGATGGGAAGAAGTCCCCAGGTAATTGAAAACCAGGTCACCTACCCATTGGTCAGTAACCTTCAGGGAATTCCCAAGATTAAAAATATCCGGGGTATTTCCATGTTCGGTATGAGTTTCGTCTATATCATTTTTGAAGACAACGTGGATGTTTATTGGGCAAGGACAAGAGTGCTTGAACGGTTAAATTATGCCCAACGTTTGTTGCCTCCTGAAGTAACACCTTCCCTGGGACCGGATGGAACCGGAGTGGGGCATGTGTTCTGGTATACCCTGGATGCAAAAAATATGGATTTAGGCGAACAGCGGGCAATGCAGGACTGGTATGTAAAGCTTGCCTTGCAAACAGTTCCCGGGGTGGCCGAAATAGCATCGTTTGGCGGTTTTGAAAAGCAGTACCAATTGGTCATTAATCCGATAAAATTACAGTTCTATAAAGTGTCTTTGATGGATATAATGAGCAAAGTAAAATCGAACAACAATGATGTTGGCGGAAGAAAGTTCGAAATGAGTGATATGGCTTATATCATTCGCGGCCTAGGATATATAAAAAATAAAGAAGACCTGGAAAGCATTGCAGTTGGAAATTATGATGGCGTCCCCGTTCGTGTAAAAGACATAGGTTCCGTTCAAATGGGAGGGGATCTTCGGCTTGGCATTTTTGATCAAAATGGCGAAGGTGAAAAAGTAGGTGGCATTGTGGTTATGCGANNCCGATATGGTGAAAATGCGGAAAAAGTAATCGGCGCAATAAAAAAGAAGATGGCTGAAGTACAGAAAGGTTTGCCGCAGGGTACGGGTTTTCAAATTGCCTATGACAGGAGCAATTTAATTGAAGCATCTGTTAAAAACATCAAAGGCAAGCTGATTGAGGAAATAACAGTCGTCTGCTTTATCGTTATCATATTTCTTTTTCACTGGCGCAGTGCGCTAAGCATCATCATACAAATTCCAATCACAGTTGCAGTGAGTTTTATTTTACTTAATGCATTCGGCGTATCCTCCAATATTATGTCACTTACAGGCATTGCACTTGCTATTGGCGTTGTCGTGGATAACGGCATCATCATGTCAGAGAATTCGTACCGGAATCTTTCCGAATGGCAAAACAACCCTGCTAACAAATAAACTGTAGCCATGAAAAAACAATTTAAGAAAGATTACGTGAATATCCCAGAAGACGTGCGCATGAGTATTATCGAGCGTTCCTGCAAACAGGTCTCCCGGGGTGTTTTCTTTTCTACCATCATCATCATTACATCCTTTCTCCCTGTATTTTTGCTTACCGGCCAGGAAGGAAAATTATTCGGACCATTGGCCTTTACCAAATCATTCATCATGGTGGTGGATGCCATTTTGGTTGTAACCCTGGCACCGGTCCTGATCTCGTTATTCATGAAGGGTCGTTTTCTTCCTGAAAAGTCTAATCCAGTCAATCGTGTTTTGGAAAAAATATATGAACCTATCGTTCGTGCCTGTATCAGGTGGCGTAAAACAACCCTTGGCATCAATATCATTGCTTTGTTGGTCAGCCTTCCGCTCCTGATGAGCCTGGGCAGAGAATTCATGCCGCCGCTCGATGAAGGTACTATCTTATTTATGCCGGTTACCCTACCGGATGTATCGAATTCGGAAGTGAAACGGTTGTTGCAGGTACAGGATAAGATCATTAAGTCTGTTCCGGAAGTGGAAAATGTTTTAGGCAAAGCAGGAAGGGCAAACACGGCAACAGATAATTCGCCGATCAGCATGATTGAAACCATCGTACTGCTTAAACCAAAATCTGAATGGCGTCATGGACTTACCAAGAACGACATTATTAATGAATTGAATTCGAAATTGCAGATTCCCGGTGTAACCAATGGGTGGACGCAACCTATTATAAATCGCATTAATATGCTTTCTACCGGTATCCGGACAGATGTGGGTGTGAAAATTTACGGGCAAAACCTGGATACCATCAATCAATTTGCGCAAACCATCAAGAAAGAACTCGAGGGAATCGCAGGGATCAAGGACTTATATGCAGAGCCTATTACAGGGGGGAAATATATTGACATCGTCGTAAAACGCGATGAAATCAGTCGCTATGGCCTAAGTGTGGATGATGTGAATTTGATCGTTGAAAGCGCAATTGGAGGAATGAAGTTAACAACGACTGTTGAGGGCCGTCAGCGTTTTTCTGTAAATGCCAGGTTTGGACAGGATTTTCGAAATAGTATTACAGCCTTAAAACGATTGCAGGTGCAAACGATGAATTTCGGCCCTATCCCGTTGGAAAAGGTGGCTGATATCAAGATTACGGAAGGGCCACCTATGATCAATTCTGAAAACGCCCTGTTACGCGGTACAGTATTATTCAATGTGCGCGAAAGGGATTTGGGTAGTACAGTGGTGGAAGCGCAGGAGAAATTGAATAAAATGTTGCAGAAACTACCCAAAGGATATTTTCTGGAATGGAGTGGTCAATATGAAAACTTGATCCGAAGCGAAAAAACAATGAAACTTATTTTACCCATCGTGCTGCTGATCATTTTTTTCTGCATGTATTTTGCTTTTGGTTCCGCAAGGGAGGCTCTGTTGAGTCTGGTTTCCATCCCATTTGCACTAATCGGTGGCGCATATATGGTCTATTTCTGGGGTGCCAATTTATCGGTTGCTGTATCTGTAGGATTTATTGCGCTATTTGGACTTGCGGTAGAAACCGGTATTGTGATGGTGATTTATTTAAATGATGCCATGCAGCAGCTCGTGGCCTTAAAAGGAAATTCAAGGGAAACTATAACAAAAGAGGATCTGAAAGAATATGTGATTGCCGGTGCAGCCAAAAGATTAAGGCCNNCATTAATGACTGTTTCGGTATCCCTGTTTGCGTTGATCCCGATCCTGTGGAGCAGTGGCGTTGGCAGTGATGTCATGAAACCAATAGTATTGCCGATGGTAGGTGGTGTGGTAACTTCGGCCGTATATATTTTACTTGTAACGCCCCTTATTTTTTTGATGACCAAGGAATATGAACTAAGAAAACAAGGCAAACTGGAAGTATTAGAAACAAAACATTAACGACATGAAGCAAATAACCTTATTGATATTAGGATTAATATTCGGCCCGTTTTCAACAACAGGCCAATCGGTAAGCCTGGATAGCATATTACATGAAATTGATAGATCCAACCCGGTGGTCAGAATNNCTGGATGACACCTTACAATCCTTCTCTATGGAAAAAAAATGCTGACGGTTCAAGCGGAATGGGGCAGTACATGATTACCGTAACACAAATGATACCCAATAAAAAACAATTAGATGCCAATACAAAATACATGGAGGCGATGTCATCCATCAATGAAAAAAATAAGCAGACCGCATTAAATGAGCTCTATGCTGAAGCCAAGAAAAGTTATTTCGGCTGGCTGGTGGTTGAAAAGAAACTAAAAGTGCTGGATGACAATGAAAAATTATTGGACTTCATGACGAAAAGTGCAGAGATTAGGTATAAAAATAACCTTGGAAAGATTGATGCCTACTATAAAGTAAAAGCTGCGCTGGGAAATATTGAAAACATGCGTCTAATGATGCAGAATGAAATCACCCAGCAGCGTATTTCACTCAGTACCCTGATGAATAGAAGCAAACAGGAAATCTTTAATATTGACAGCTCATATACAATTAAGAATTATGTACCAAAGGATAGTAACTATTTTTCCCAATCCCGCAGCGATTTAAAAGCTATTGACAATAGTATCAATTTAACCAATCTGGAGCAAAACCTCGAACGGTCCAAATTGAAGCCGCAATTCGGGGGTACTTACGGGCATATGTTCGGCTTTGGCGGTTTCCCAGAGCAATTTACCCTTATGGCAACTGTGAAATGGCCCATTGCCAATTGGTCTTCCAGGTCCAACAAAGCAAATATCGAAAGTTTGAATTGGAAGGTCGAATCGCTGAACCAGCAAAAACAGATCTTATTAAATGATGCGTCGGGTAATGAGGAAAGACTGATTGCTGAAATCGAAACCAAAAAAAAGCAATTGAATCTGTATGAAAAAAATATCCTTCCTGCGTTGCTGAAGAATTTCCAAACGGTTCAATTGGCCTATGAGCAGAATACAGAAGATTTATTTCCCTTATTTGATGCCTGGCAAACACTTAACATGACAGAACTTGAATACCTGCAACAATTACAGGATTTATTGATGCTGCAAGTTGAACTGGAAAAAATCCTGGAAATCAAATAAAATTCACCTTGATGATACAAATGATGAATAAAAAATATAGTCTCTGGCATCTGTTCCTGGCGCTGGCACTGGTCGCGGCGGGTTGTAATGGAAACCCAGGGAAGGAAAGTGAGCAGGTAGTAAAAACCCCGCAACAATACCGTTGCCCCATGCATCACGAAATTGTACGGGATAAGCCCGGCACCTGCCCAATTTGCGGAATGGACCTGGTTGCCTTTGGCAGGGAAGAAAAAGTAGTGACAGGGGNNCTCTGAATACAATTCTGAAGCCTACCAATAGTTACGTTCTCTCGTCTGTTACTGTAACTTCCATTCAGCAAAAAGAAGAACCAGTAAGGGTCGAAGCACTTGGGACTGTGCAATACGATACGCGCGGCATGGGCGTTATTTCCGCCAGGGTGAGTGGACGGATTGAAAAGTTATTTCTCAAATATACTTTCCAGGATGTGAGCAAAGGACAAAAAATAATGGATATATACAGTCCCGAACTCTTGACTGCCCAGCAAAATCTTTTGTTCCTTGTTAAGGATGATCCTGATAATACTTCATTCATAAATGCTGCAAGGGAAAAATTGCTGCTGTTGGGCATGAGTCGTGAACAATTGAAGCAGGTAATTCAGTCCGGCAAACCTTCGTACAATGTTTCTGTTTTTAGTGATTACAATGGACATATTCATGACGCCTTCAATTCTATTATGATCGCCTCGCCGCCGGGATATTCTCCCATATCATCTCCCCAGCCA
>PLCH01000481.1 GCA_003135585.1 Chitinophagaceae bacterium | reverse complement strand
GATTTCTCAATCCAGGGAATTTTTCCTCCACCCTGTCGATTAAAATTTCAGCTTTTTGATTTTTAAAATCTATGTAGGAATCTCCCCGGTCGGTCTTGGTGGACACAGTATTGAAAGTATCTTCCCATTGCCTGACTTCTTCATACTTCATATAGGTCATCAGGGTCATCGCCTCGGCATATTCTTCTGTTCTCCTGGTAGAAGAAAGAAACAAAGCATACCCCAATGGCCAATTATCCTCTTCGTAATCAGTCAACTTCCACACCGTTCCTTCCTGGTGGTAATAATAGTTATGATTAAAATACTTAAATGAGTTTTTCTTAAGCACAATATGCACCATGAAGCAGGAGATCGTATTTTCAAGACCTTCCAATCTTTTGCGGTAAATATTCCTAATCAAATCAGTCTGTGTTATTTCCAGTGTTTTTGCCGGATGCAGGTTGGAAATAAAATACTTCCCAAAAATTCGGGAACCATCGGCACCCACCACAGATTTGACTTTCCCAGCTTCCACCTCGATTTTTTTCACATCAAAGTTACAGCTTATCACACTGCCTTTATCACGAATATTTTTTGCGATCAATTTTGCGATCTGCGAACCGCCGTCTGTAAACCTCCATGAGCTTTCAATATAGCTGTTCAATATGAGGGCATGCACATAAAAGGGTGTTTCCTCCGCGCGTCCTGCGTAAATGATATTATTTCCCGCGAGTACCGCCTGCAATTTTTTGTTGTTGGTAACCGATTCTATAAATCTANNCTGCCTTAGATTGTATAATGGGAATTTGCTGCAAACTTCTCTTATTTTTTCACAATAGTTCCGGATGGCATTTTCTTCGCCGGGAAAATCTGCCGAAAGGGCAGTTATAAAATTTTCATACCCCTGTGTAAAGGCATATTCTTTTTCATCATTGTCCAGGATGATTTTATCGAATGCAGCGGGATCCATTTTTTTCATCCGGAGCTTGTCCATTATACCCAGGTATTTGAATACCTGGTAAAGATTTTGTCCTTTTTCAAGACCGCCTACATAATGCACTCCTGCATCAAAAATAACTTTGTCGTGAACAAAGGATTGCAGGCATCCACCTATTTGTTTATTTTTCTCAAGAACGCACACATGATATCCCTCCTTGCTCAGGAGATTGGCACATATCAGGCCGCCCATACCGCTTCCGATAATTACGATGTCAAAATTGGTTTCTATAAGTTTCTTATCCTGCATGCTTTATAACAAATATGATATTCGAAGTATGCCTGGTATTGTCTATTTGGTCGCATGACATGCCTAGACGGACCGCTATTTCCCGGATCATGCTGGCTGATAAAAATGACAAATTATTACCAGTGGTTTTATTAAAACCAAAAAGCTTGGTTGAGAAAAACTCCGTGAGTCTGGTGAACCTATGTCTGCCTTCCAAATCCTTGTTTCCATCTCTGATAACCAGGGTACCTCCCGGTCTGAGATTTTTTATGCATTTTTCAATAACCTCCTCTTGTTTTTCCGGTGGAAGATAATGAAGCATATCAGCCAATATTATTCCATCGCTTTTTTCAATGGGATAGTTTATTATATCAGCCATTACAAAATTAATATTACCGTTCTTATTAAAACAATTATTAGCTACTTCTATTTTTTCTTCATCATAATCAATTCCCTTTATCTCTCTTTGGGGGGAAGTGAAATGAAGCATGTAAGACATAAAGCCGTATCCACAACCAATATCCAATATTTTCCCTTTTTCAGGCAGCAATTGGTGAAAAAGCTGGTAATTCTTTTCCAAACGCAATTTTATTTTAAGATACCATTCAATCAGGGGTCCTTTATACAGGTAATTATAGAGAAGTTTTTCCCTGAAATAGGCCGTTTGCTCGGTTTCCATTTGAAGGATGCGGTATTGTTCCCTGAAATACCTACCGATCTGTTTTGACCTATCTGCATAGCCCTTGCCAAACCTTGGATCATCGGGTTTTATCCTTTCTAAAAATTTCAGCGTTATGGTTCCATTTTTTAACATAAAATCACCTTTTGCCATGGTATAACCAGTNNCCCCCTTGTGAAAACGTTTGATGGTCCCGTCCACTGATCTCCTGCCTTCTGGGAACACGACCACAGAATAGCCCTGTTTAATTCTTTCTTCCAATAACTCTATACTCTTTTCAGCGCCATCTGCAATTACCGGGTAATAATCAGCCATACGTACAACCGCACCAAAAACCGGGGAGTTCCACACCCAGTTATTGGTTAGCAAGATCAGTTTCGGATGCAGCATGACCAGGGACNNACATATATCAGGGAACCCGTAATTTTTGAAAGTAAAAAATGAAAAAAATATTTTCCTTTTTCTTTTGCAAAGGGGTTCAACTTTATGACAAGAAAACCGGTCAGGGTCAATAGTATACTCCCCAGGACGAAATAGGTAAAAGCAAAAACAGATTTCAGCAAGCTTGAAAAGGTCCATGGATATCGATTCTTTTTTATCCTGTCTGTTATCAGGGCTGTGAAGAAAAATGGGATCAGAATTTGCGCCATGCTGACAACGCACAGCATGCCAATGATTGAAATCACCGCAATGGATTTTAAGGCCGGATGTCTGGCAAATATTAAGACCCCCAAGCCGGCAACAGTGGTTATAGCAGAAAGAATGATAGATGATTTAAAGGACGACAGGTTTTTTTTACCAGATTTATATTGGCCCAAAAGGCCGTCCATGATAAACAGGCTATAGTCATCACCCAGGCCAAAGATGAGCGCAGACAGGATGATATTGATGAGGTTGAATTGGATACCCGCAATAGCCATTATGCCCAAAATCCAGACAAAGGTTATGAACATAGGAATAAATGAAACAAGGGTTAACTCTATGCGGCCATAGGTCAATAACAGGACAGCAAACACCAGGATACCCGAAAATAGGGCGATCCTGGTAAAATCCGAATTTATGACCTGAACGAAACTGTCCGTCAGGTATTGCTTATCGATCACCATGCTATGGGCAATGTTCTCAAAGGCATGGTACACGGCCGGTTTATTTTCTGACGATACTTTTAACAAGGTTACCACCGTTGAATGCCCGGGTTGTTCTGTAANNTAATGTAATCTCCGGCAAAATTCTTCTTGAGCTCTTCCATTTCGGAACCGTCAATTGTCGGGAAATTCCGGTTTACTAGATCTTTAAAGGGATTAAATGCCGAGGGCTTAAATTTCAAGTCCGATCCTTCTTTTTCAAGAGTCGCAATTAACCGCATTTTCTTTTCATCTGTCCAGAATTTTTTCCATCTATCTAATCTTTTTTTTTGCAGAGAATCAGAAAGGATCAGAGATGAAAAGCCTGCGTATTTTTTAATTATGTGTTTACTGGTAAGTTGTTCAACGCGGTCCATTATTTCTTCATTGTTAACCAACGCCTCATTTAAGGTCTTCCCTTCTGACACCAGATAAACAGATTTCAGTGAATAATCATTTATTTTATCTAGTTTTTTTTCAGCATCCTTTAATTTATCCGTCATAAAATTCATGTGGATCAGATCGGTCTCAAAACCCACATTCTGGGAGGTGAAAAAAAACACTATTGTGAAGACGCCAATAACAAGAAGGAGAAATTTGTTATACTCGGGGTTGTAACGAACGATTTTATCGATCCACGATTCCCGGATGGCAACAGGATTGATTTGATCCTTTTTGGAAGCGATAAAATGAGGCAGGAAAATCAAGGAACAAAGGGTTGCTCCTATCAGGCTAAAGCCGGCAAATAAGCCAAGGTCTTTTAACATCTCCGACTTCACAAATTCCAAACAAAAAAAACCGCCAATAGTAGTGAAACTACCAATGGTGAGGGGAAAAGCAAGATCTTTTATCACCTGTCGAACATTTCCGGTGTGACGGTAATGATTAAATACATGAAGAGAATAATTTACAGCGATACCTAGGATTACGGAGCCGGTCGCCAGCGCAATAACCGAAAGGGTGCCTTTTAAAAAATAAATAACGGCCAGTGAAAATAAGGCACCAAATACAACGGGAACAAGGATAATGAAAGCCGCCATTTTTCTGTGGAAATAAAATCCTATAAAAACAACAAGGAAGACAATAGTAATGGCCTGTGTCGATATTGTATCCTTTCTCAATTGCAGGGCATTGCCGGCAGCGATGGCGGATGCTCCAAAATAATCTATTTCAATATTCTTGAAATTTTCATTGCACATCCTGCTGATGGTTTTATCAAGCTCCGCCAAAAACAGGCTGTTGCGGCCCGTATTGCCGGCTGGGTATGCTGGTGTGATAAAAAATAGCAGATGCTTATAGTCCTTTGTTACAATATAATTGTCGAACAATTCAAGATTCTCATCGTATTGAAGCTTTTGAATTTTCCTGAATCCAATCCATGAAATGCCAAANNAGCTTAGGGTGAGCAGATCCTGTTCAAGGGTTTGCCTTATCTTTTGCGGAATAAGCAGACTGTCAAGAGAAGGGTAATCATTTTCTGAAAGGTAAATTGGCAAATGGTCCATCACCAGTTGATATAATTCAAGGGAGAGGCTGTCATTTACTTTATCATTTATTTTACTTATGAATGGCCTGAGTGACTGCTTAATTTCTTTTACGAAAGCTGAAGTAAAAGCCACAAGGCTATCTGG
>PLCH01000294.1 GCA_003135585.1 Chitinophagaceae bacterium | reverse complement strand
CGATTGGCATGGCAATGAATCTTCGGATAGCAAGAAAGTAATTTTTTAAAGAAGCAAATCCACACAAAATGATCGGCCAAGGCTTATGGTCAATCCTTCGATACAATTAGCAATTCAATAATTGAACATTAAATAATAACACAGCCATATGAATCACAAACTACTATTGCTGGCAGTGCATCTGTGCCTGGCTTTTTATTTGCCCGCGCAGCAGGTTACACTAACAATTGACCAGATCAAAGCAATAACGCAGGATTGGAAAGGGGAACGTTTTCCAGATGGACGACCAAAAACATCCGATCGTCTTTTAAACCGGCTGAAAAATGTTTCTCTTGAAGAGGCATGGGGCTATCTACGTAATAAGGGCTATCAAAACCAGTTTGAGGGGGATTGGATGGTTATTCGTCCGGACTCGGTAATGGTAGGCCGGGCTGTCACAGCGCAATACATGCCAATGAGGCCGGATTATGACAAATTAATTAAAGATAAAGGCAAACTAGAAGGTCGTATCGGACCAACCAATTCATGGCCTATTGATGTATTAAAAGACGGAGATATTTATGTCGCTGACAGTTACGGCAAAGTAGCGGATGGTACCTTGATCGGAGACAACCTTGGTAATGCCATTTACGCAAAATCGCACAGGGGAGTGGTATTTTTTGGATCAGTAAGAGATATTGAAGGGCTTGAAGAGATCGTTGGATTCAATGGTTGGATAAAAGGATATGATCCTTCCTATATACAGCAAATGATGTTGAGTGGCATTAATGTACCGATTAGGATTGGCAGAGCAACTGTTTTGCCCGGCGATGTGGTGCTGGCAAAAAAAGGAGGAATTGTTTTTATTCCTTCACAGTACCTGGAAGATATTGTGCAGAATTCAGAATTCGTGCAATTGAGAGATGGTTTTGGACATCAACGCTTGCGCGAAGGCAAATATACACCAGGGCAGATTGATCAACAATGGACTGATGAGATAAAAAAGGATTTTTTACAATGGCTGGATACGCAAAAAAATCTACCTATGACAAGAAAAGAATTGGATGATTATATGAAGGAAAGAAATTGGTAATTGCATTCCCATAAAAGGGATTCGAAAAAACATTTTTCAATTTATTAACCTCAAAAATATAGAATCATGACTCCTTCACAAAAATTTTTAAAAAAAATTGGATTGAAAGATCAGGAAATTATAGTAGAAGAAAACAACAAAAACAACGAGATATCAGTAGATAGCCGCCGGTCTTTTTTAAAAAAATCTGCTTTCGGAGGAATTGCTTTAGGCGGGGCATTTATGTTTTCGCCAGTTGAAGAATTGATTGCCCAAAGCACTCAAAAACTTACTCGTTACTCTAGTCCTTCAGATTTGAAAATAACTGATATGCGGTATTGTATTATCCAAAATGTAGGGCGTACACCAATCATTCGTATTGATACCAACCAGGGTATTTACGGTTTGGGTGAAGTACGAGACGGGGCCGATGAACGGTATGCCTTGATGCTTAAGAGCCGTATACTGGGCGAAAATCCCTGCAACGTGGAAATGCTTTTTAAATCGATAAAACAATTTGGCGGTAATGCTCGCCAGGGTGGCGGCGTATGCGCAGTTGAAATGGCTCTCTGGGATCTTTGTGGCAAAGCCTATAACGTACCGGCCTGGCAATTATTGGGAGGCCGCTACAGAGATAAAGTGAGAATGTATGCAGATACCCCTGAAGCCCCAACCTTAGATGAATTTAAAGCAAGAATTAAGCACCGCCTTGAAGTACAGGGTATGACCTGGTTAAAAATGGATATTTCGATCGGAGAAGTAAAAGACATCCCGGGTGCTTTGAACAATAGCAAATTCTGGGGAAATAATTTGGGACAGTGGGAAGGTGGTATGATGGATTATGCCAATACAAAACATCCATTTACCGCAATTCAAATTACAGAAAAGGGTTTAGACGAAATGGCAAAAATTATCAGCGAAGTGCGCTCAGTAGTAGGTTATGAGATCCCACTTTCCTCGGATCACTACGGGCATTTTGATTTAAACAATGCTATTCGATTTGGAAAAAAAGTAGAACCCTTTCGTTTAGCGTGGCTGGAAGATATGGTTCCCTGGCAATATACAGATCAATTAAAAACAATATCTGATGCGCTGGAAACGCCTTTGCTTACAGGAGAGGATATTTATCTATTGAGTGGATTTAAGCCTTTGATTGATGCCCATGCTGTGGACATTATTCATCCTGACCTGGCGACAGCAGGAGGTCTTTTAGAAACAAAAAGAACAGGCGATTATGCAGAAGAACACGGTGTTGCCATGGCCATGCATTTCGCGGGAAGCCCGGTTTCATTCATGGCAAGTGTGCATTGTGCCGCGGCTACGCAAAATTTCCTTGCACTTGAGCATCACTCGCTCGATAGTCCCTGGTGGGATGGCCTGGTAAAAACTACAGATGGCCGTAAATTATTTGAAAGGGGATTCGCCAATGTTCCGCTAACGGCCCCGGGATTGGGAATAGAATTAGTTGATGAAGAAATTAAAAAACATTTGATACCCACTGATAAATCTTATTTTGCCCCGACACCAGAGTGGAATGACAAACGTTCCCATGACAGGCTATGGAGTTAATGGCAGCATGTAAATGTAAGGTCTGAATAATCAGGGCTTTTATTTTTTGGACTTTTTTTCAAGAACATAGGCACGGCAATTAATTATTTCGGTAGATAGGATTACTTGAAAAAATTTCATGAACATTGCTAGAACAATAAAGTGCGCCAATGAAAATAATAATCACTTCGCGTTGGTATCGCCTTATCCCCGTAGCGTTCATTACGTACAGTTTGGCCTATCTTGACCGTGCAAATTTTGGTTTTGCGACAGCCGGTGAAATGGCGAAAGATCTGCGCATCACTCCATCCGAATCTTCTTTATTAGGTTCACTTTTTTTTCTCGGTTACTTCTTTTTTCAAATTCCGGGAGCCCATTATGCGGCTAATAAAAGTGTTAAAAAACTGATTTTTTGGTCTTTAATATTGTGGGGTGCCCTGGCGATGGCAACGGGTTTAGTAAGTAACCTTT
>PLCH01000285.1:1761-7362 GCA_003135585.1 Chitinophagaceae bacterium | reverse complement strand
ATACCAGGCCGAACAAAAATGGAGCAGCATGGTGGGCTGGGCGGGTGGCATTTCTATTTTTTTAGCTTGCCTCGGTTTGTTGGGACTGGCAGCGCTTGCCGCGATTAACCGCACCAAAGAAATTGGGGTGAGAAAAGTGCTGGGCGCCTCGGTTGCGAATATTATCACCCTTCTTTCAAAAGATTTTCTGCAGTTGATTGGAATTTCCTTTTTTATCGGTTCACCTCTGGCCTGGTATTTTATGAACAAGTGGCTGGAGGATTACGCGAATCGAATTAGTATCAGCTGGACCGTGTTTTTATTCGCGGGTTTATTTGCCATTGCCATTGCACTTATCACCGTCAGCTTTCAGGCAATAAAAGCGGCATTGGCCAACCCCGTGAAAAGCCTTCGGACAGAATAAATGGTCGGCCCTTATAAATACTTCAAATACAGTAGGGATGTGGATTTGTGAAAAAAAAAGCTATTATTTATATGCCTGAAAGGAAGAAGTTGTACCTGGAACCTTGCAAATAATGTATTCTTTTAAAAAAGAAAAATGAAAACGTCAAATCGGTTTTTATAGACCTTCGAAGAACAGCAAAGACGCCAACATCCGTTATACATTCCGGCGAGTAGGATTTATTGGGAAATATTTGTGAAAGCCTTTGGAAAGCTTTATTCTCTTTCAATTTTAGCAATTTCAGCACATTTTCCAATTCACATGCACGTTACATTTGATAAAAAAATGAAAAAGTATCTACTTGTTATACAACTGGTAATGCTGATTAGCATGGTGGCGGCACAAACTAAAGCGCACGATAATGAACCTGCGGCTATGGAATCCGTTTCACCCAATATTTTTGTCCGGGATATCAAGGCAACCATTGATTTCTATAAAATACTCGGATTTAAGGTTATGACTGCTGTACCCGAAGGGAATGATCCGATTTTTGTTATGATGACTTGCGGAACGGCTACATTCATGTTTCAAGCATTCGGGAGTATTGAAAATACATTACCCATTATAAGCAGGTCCGACGGTGCCTCTCTTTTATTGTATATCAAAGAAAAGGATATCCAGTCAATGTATGAAAATGTCAAGGACACGATTCCCGTCTTACTCGAACTGGAAAAAACATTCTATGGAACTACCGAGTTCTCGATTAAAGACAATAACAATTACATGTTAACTTTTGCGCAAAATGAGTGACTCTTTAAACCGTCTGGATATTCTGATTACAGAAAAAAGAAAGCTTCGGGAAAAAAAGATCCGGTTGAATGAAATTCATCACCACTCGGCGGCTTACTTGCAGAGGATATTAAATGTTTCAAAAATACGTGCAATGGAGCTTAGAGCACTCTCAGAATTTCAGAGCATTCCGTCCATCGGGATCCGGTTTGCGCATGACCTCATCTCGTTGGGCTTCTATTCTTTAAAAGATATTAAAGGGAAAGATCCTGCAAAACTTGCTAATCGGTTTGAACGTCAATTGGGGGCATGGATTGATCCTTGCATGGAAGATCAGTTTCGTTTGGTGACCTACTATGTAGGTCATCCCGCCGGCTCCAGAAACTGGTGGGATTTTACAAGTGAGCGTAAAGAATTCAGGCAAAAACATGGTTATCCGTCCACCAGGCCAAAAAAAGCCTGGTTCGAATTGGAGCGGTACAAAAGATCCAACCACATTAATGCAAAAGCTGCAGTCACACAGAGGGACTTGCTGGAAAGATTAAAATGCTCTATTGAATTCATGAAACGGAATTTTCAGGATCCTATTACCCTCGCTCAGTTAGCAGCCAGCGCACATCTTTCCTCTTTTCATTTTCAACGTTTATTTAAGAATGCATACGAGATAACTCCTTTTCNNCCTCCGTATGAAGAAAGCTTGCATGCTTTTAATTAAAACAAGAATCTCTGTCTCGGTAATTGGATCTAACTGTGGCTTCGAAAATCAAAGCTCCTTTATACGGCTGTTCAAAAAGAAATTCAAAGTAACTCCGCTCTCCTACAGGAAATCCAAAACTATGCACTCACCATTCCCGAAAGGGCTTTAGATTTTCAGGTATCCGGATCGCGGTCAATCCGGAAAGTACAATTTAGCAAAAATACTGAAGGGATATTTTCAAATCCATAAGACTATTATGCCCATTGCCAGCGAATTTGACCATTTATATTCTTACGCAGAAGAAACGCAAATATTCCTGACTGGCTGATTTAGAATTATTTAATAATCCGCTTTCTTTAGCGTATTAAGACTTAGGTTCCTTTCAACTGACGGCGATGTATAATGATCAATAATTGGGATTCTGGATTAATACCGGCTTGCCCGAAACAACGCTTAAATCAATTTGATTTTGCGGTATCGGATATATTTCGGTTTTGCCCTTTTTAAAAGTGGCGCCCTTCAATATCACCGGGTTAAAATTGGGAACATTTGATTCATGCTGGATATAGGCATTTAAGATATCGCCCATATAACCGGTACCGTTATCATATCGCTGAAGGTCAAAAAAACGATGACCCTCCATCCCTAATTCAAGCCTCCTTTCGAACCGGACCGCTTCACGGGCATAGGCTTGCCCGTTGGATGCGAACTGGCCCGTATATAATCCCACTTTGTAATTGGCTGCGGGAGTTGTCGTGAATCCTTTTGTAGGATCGTTGTTATCAATATAGGTATGAACCCAACCGGTGGGATCAGCCGCCCTGCTCCTCAGCATGTTTACATAAGCCTCTGCCTGGGAAAGGGTTCCCACTTCAACTTCACACTCTGCAGCCCATAATAAAACATCCGCGAATCGAATTACATTGTAGTTATTTGATGTCGCCTGACCCGGGGCCCAGCCCCCGCCATTATCACTGGTTGTGGTCTGTTGAGCCATATAATAAACGTTTTTTATCGGACTATAGGGACCTCCCTGGTCCTGGGTCGTCACATAGGATTTACCCGGATGAACCCCCCAATCCAAATAGGGTATGCCTCTGCGACCCACCGACCAATCCAGCCTGGGATCGACAGGATCCGTGGCAGGCGTAAAAGGATCGCTTGAAACGAGACCCTGGTCATTTTTTAGATCGGCATCATTATAATGGTCAAATAATGGCAGCCCGGTAGCTGGATCAGTTTTAAATGCATTTACAAAAGTGAACGAAGGTTGAAAGAACCCGCAGCAGGTAGCCGGCCCTCCGGCAGGAAAGTTCAAAATATCCCCACTGTTACCATCCAGCCCGTTGGCACCATCATGTACAGAGAATTGCACGGCAAAAACAGATTCCGAACTGTTTTTGGTGGAGGGATTAAAATTGTCAGCATAATGAACCAGCGCATATTGCTGACCGTTTGATGTTTCTCCATTCGCAATTATATCTTTTAGCAGGGCATTTGCATCCGTATACTTGTGCTCGAATAAAAAGGTCTTTGCCAAAAATGCTTTTGCAGCCCAGGCATTCACCCTTCCTGGCTGAGGCTGCGTGCTGGGTAATAACGAAACCGCTATCTGGAAATCGGCTTCTATTTTAGGCCAGATGGATTCCGTATTGGAAACATTGCCATTGCCGGCCGAATAAGTGATTTTTTCATCCACATAAGGGACGTTTTTGAACATCTTTGCTGCTTCCAAATGAAAGAAGCCACGCAAAAAACGCGCTTCCGCAGTTACCTGATTTGCCTGGTCCGTACTCAGGGAACCATCCTTTACCAGGGGGATCTCCCTTAGCACATCGTTGGCACGCTGTACCCCTGCATATAAGGAAACCCATTTGTCATTCAGATAAGGATTTACGGGTGTGGTATTATAGGATTCCATGCTTGCTATTTCGGCCTGGTCGTCTGAAGTCGATCCCTTGTGGGCTTCATCCGCGACGACGCTTCCGTATATCCAGTTACTGGGGGCCTGAGTCCATTCCCTCCCACCGCTGTTTGGGACAGCAGGATTATACCCTCTCAATATCGAGTAGGCACCTATCAATAATCCATCAACGCCTGCCTTGGTTGCAAGAACAGTATTGCTCAATACACCCGTCGGAGGAACCACTAGATAATGTTTGCAGGAAACCCCGATACCAATCAGGGCAGCGGCGATGCAAAGCAATAATTTATGAATTCTTGTCATGATCTTTATGTTTAATAATTTTTTCTAAAATGTTAAATTGATTCCTACGATGAATTTGCGCTCGGTATTAGGATAATTACCATAATCAACCCCGAAACCTGCACTCTGCTGGTTGGCATTCAGGTTGGAGGAGGAAGGCGTTAATTCAGGATCCATCCCGCTGTATTTGGTGAGGGTAAACAGGTTTACCACCTGCCCGTAGATATGCAGTTTATTCAACCCTATTTTACTAAGTAAGGAGGTNNGTCCTCCATGGCCCAGGAATTAATAACGCCAGTCGTACTGAAATAACTTCCTGATTCCGCAACCGGATATTTGGGGTTTAAATTCTGGGGCGTCCAGGAATTGGTATACTGATCGATCGTTAAACCCGGACGATAAGACATGATCTTGTTGCCATGTGAGCCGTAAAGGAACATCGATATATCAAAATTCTTATAACTGGCCCCGAGGTTTATTCCATAGGTAAATTTGGGATTTGGGTTACCAAAAAAAGTACGGTCATCTGCAGTTATTTTTCCGTCCCCGTTTATATCCGCATATTTAAACCTGCCCGGCGCCGCGTCCTGTTCAACCGGGGACTTGGTTACGTCCGCAGAATCCTTGAAATATCCAATCACCTTATATCCGTAAAATTCGCCCACCGGGTGGCCTACCTGGTTCCTGGAAAAGTAGCCGGTGGAGGAATAGGAGGCATCAAAATAATTATTCGGCACCGAGACCACCGTGTTCTTATAACTTGTAAAATTTACCCCTATATTATATTTGAAATTATTTCCTGACCTTCCGTGATAATTCAGAGAAGCATCCCAACCTTTGTTTTCAATATTCCCGATATTGATAAAGGGGGAATTAGCCGCGCCATAAGTTGCCAGCAAAGGTTCGGGGAATAATAAGCCTGATATGGATTTTTTATAATATTCTATTGTCAGGTCAAGGGAATTTTCGAATAAAGTGGCATCAAAACCAATATTGGAAATTTTATCACTCTCCCAATGTGTGTTGGGATTTCCCAATTGCGACTGGTAAAACCCATTGTCAAGTGTCGTTCCGTTAAAAGCATATGCTCCTGTGGTAAGTCCGGAACTGTAGGAAGAGTAAGCATTATTCGACGGCACATTGGCTTTGGAACCGGTTGTACCTATGCTGCCGCGGATTTTCAAGTCATTCAGCCAGGAAATATTGTTCATAAAATCTTCCTGGGAAAGGCGCCAGCCCAGGGATAGGGAAGGGAAATTCCCATAGGTCTGGTTTCCGACAAAACCGGAATAACCGTCCCGGCGGATGGTCGCTCCCAAAAGATATTTACCGGAATAAGCATAGTCCAGACGACCGAAATAGGAAAGTATCCGGAAAGGCTGGGCAATAAAACTATAGTTGGTAAAATTGGTGTTGGCATTGCTTAAAGTAACATAATTCGGATCGAGCGAAAATAAATTATTAGCTCCTCCGCCCTGACCGCTGCCATAGCCCTGGATTTGTTCAATGCCTCCCAAAACCTTGATG
>PLCH01000285.1:0-1715 GCA_003135585.1 Chitinophagaceae bacterium | reverse complement strand
CGATCGTTTTGTTGTAATCATTGATCGCCGTAAAGCTAAGCGCCGTCCTTGCTTCGAAATGTTTTAGGAAATCAACCTCGGCAAATCCTGTAGCCTGGATGGTCCAGGTCTTATCATAATTATCTGAGGTCATTCTCTGTATGGCAACCGGGTTCCTGGCACCGATATCGCCGGGACCGGCCCAGCCTCCTCCGTAATTTCCCTTTATGTCATAAACCGGAATTATCGGCGAGGCTCCGGCAACATAGGCAACCGGACTTCCTTCATTCNNAGGTTTCTCCGATCCTGATATTGTTCTTGATATTAAAAGTATTATTTACCCGGCCTGAGTATCTTTTTTTATAGGTATTAAGGAGTGTTCCTTCCTGGTCAAGGTATTGGGCCGAGAGAAAATATGAATTCTTATTTGTTGCGCCGCTTGCGGAAATCGAATGGCTTTGCGTAGGCGCATTTTTAAATGCCTCATGATACCAATCTGTTCCCCTGCCCGTTTTATGAAAGGCCTGAATCAGGTAATCATTATTAGGCCCAGTCACATCCGTCGGGTCATAATTGTACTTCGAAGGATCCACCGCTGGATCTCCCGCATTGGCAAAACCTTTTGCCCCTCCAGCCTGCTGGTAACCGAAATCCGGGATCTGACCATTGGCAAAAAACTGGCTTCCCGGATTGACCATAAAACTGAATTTCGCAATTTCCTGAACGCCTACCAGGTGAAATACGTTCCCCTGACCTNNAGCGGCTGGGTAATACCGTAATAACCATCATAACTTATGGTCGAGGCACCCGTCTTACCTTTTTTTGTGGTAATCACTATTACACCGTTGCCTCCGCTAACACCGTATATGGCCGCAGATCCTGCGTCCTTTAATACTGAAATTGATTCGATATCATTCGGATTTATATCAGACATTGAGCTGGACTGTACACCGTCTATTACATAAAGGGGAGTTGAATTGCCAAAGGAGGGTATGCCCCGGATACTTACAAAATTACTTCCCCCTGGCACACCTGAAGTGAGGACATTGACACCGGCTGCCTGGCCTTGCAGCAACTGCTCGGAACTGGAAACGGGTAATTGCTTGGCAGCAGCAACATTTACCGTTGCCACCGATCCCGTTATATCCTTTCTAAGCTGGGTGGTATAACCCGTTACAACCACTTCGTTCAATGAATTATTTGAAAGGGAGAGGGTGACCGTAACAGAACTCTGGTCGCCGGCCGTTATTTCTTTTGTTTGAAATCCCGTATAAGAAATTTGCAGTACATCTTTGGGTTTTACCGTCAGGAAGAAATTTCCGTCGTTATCAGAAATCGTCCCGTGGCTTGCCCCCTTGATTTTTACCGAAGCACCTGATATTGGATGTTTATCCTCACTGTTCAGGATCTTTCCGGTAATCTTATTTTGTGCCCTGACAAGGAGAGAGGAAAAAAGGCACAGAAAAAGAAAAAGGGATTTTGTTCTCTTAAGAAGTGGTTTTGGATGCATAAAATGATTTTGGCGTTATTGGCTTAGTTTAAAATGCCGAATCTTTGATCTAATTTAACTAATTGATTAATAATTAGTTAAAACAAGAAATCCAATCAGGTTTTCAAAAGGCGCGGAGTTGGAACAGGTTTCTTCAGCAGGATGAGGGACTCAAATAAAAAACTAATTTAGTACAATTATTAAAAATTACCAAGATTTTAATAATATTTATTAATAAGTATTTAGG
>PLCH01000018.1 GCA_003135585.1 Chitinophagaceae bacterium | reverse complement strand
GAATACCGTTGTATACGGGTCCTTTCCTCCTTTCCTAATTGCGTCTACCCATTTAATTTTCGGAGATCGCTTTAATTCTTTTGCAGTCGCGATGAATTTTGAGACGTCTGCTTCCGATAAAGTGGATCGTGGTATATACAANNCTTTTATTACTGATGCGAATGATTTCGTAATTCCTGTGACCGTATCTATACGTAATTTGAAAACAGTATCTTTTGTCTCATTGATCATGGCTAATTCATTATCCTTCAAAAGCCCCAATGCAAAACCGGCCTGTAACTGGACCTGCGTGCCCTTGATGGCCGAAACTGCCACCAGTGAATACCCGGTAAGCCTCCCTTTTTGAATTCCAAACNNAGGGTTTCTTCTTTACGTTCCATGCTGCCCCCGATTATTGGCTCCTGGTCTTTTCCATTGCTTTTTAATATAGCTCTTGAGGTATTGAAAATATCCAGGGCGCTTGCATCGGGCGATTGCTGGTGTAATGCCTCAATTAATGCTGAAGTATATGCTCCATGGTGTATGCCCTGGTCGTCCATTTGTTCAGCCGCATTTTCATCGGACTGGGTAGCGGATAAAATCATGAAATTGTTGCCACTCCTCATTTCGGGAATTTCGCTTTTGCTGGAATCTTTTGAATCCCAGTCAGCCATAGGCAGGAACCTTATTTTACCCGGGTCACTGTTTGGGCCACGGGNNCCGCTGTGGCAGCAATCGAAGATGACCGTTAGTTTGATATTTTTATCAATAAAATCATTAAATATTTTCGACAGTTCTTTATCCCTGATATCTCTTACTCCTTCCTGCCATGTATCACATGGCACAATTGTCTGGTCCATTTTATCTAATTCGAAAGACAGGCTATTCCTCACTTCGCTGCCATGGCCGGCATAATAAATAAAAGCAATATCACCACTATTGCAGTTTTTCAATAGCCGTTTCATGGCATTCAAAATGCCATCTCGTGTAGCAGCATCATCAAAGAGGGTATCAATGTTTTTTTTATCGAATCGATATTTAGAGTTGATGACTGAGTAGATGCCTAATGCATCATTTTTGCATCCTTCAAGGTCTTTAAACACCAACCTTCCAGCAGATGCCGAAGGAGTGTATCCCGGAGGTGGAGTGTAGCGGTCAATCCCAATGAGCAAAGCCCGCTGTTGCTGGCCGAAGCCGCTTAAGACAAAGAGAAATAAAGAAAAAAAAATACGAGTTTTCTTTTCATACAACTAATAGTTATAATCAATTGGCGCTTTTTACAATGACAACTTTAGTAGGCGCAACAGGTTTGGTTCCATATTTTTTAATCAAAGAAGCATTCCCAACTGTTAACAGATCGCCTGAATTGTAAATAATTAATTTATCAACNNTTCTTAGACGATTCCCTCACCTCCACTTTTATCGAGAAAAGCCCCTCTCCCCAGCATTGTTCCACTTTTTTTGATTTGTCATTTTTAAAATATCCGGCCGACCTCGGTATTAAAAAAGACTGGCCGGTGCAGGAAGATTTTGTCTTTAACAGATTTTGATAATATGCTTTGTAAGATGGATCATTTTGATCGAGTGGTGCATTCCTTAATATATAAAAGAATCTGCCCACCCTTACGTCTGTATTTATCTGGCCGCTACTGGTTATATAGGATGATAAAAAGTTTATTTCAAAATCCACGTTCAGATTCTTTAAATGCTTTGGCAACTTTACCCTGCCACNNGAATATGCCATTATTCAATATTTCGCTGATGTTATCACCGCTGGTATCTATGCCGAAAGTGGCAATAAATGCAGTGTCAGGCGATTGACTTTCCTGGTTATATATTCTTGTAATGGTGAATCCTTTAAATCGAATTCCCGTTGGATCAAACGGTCCATCGGTTGACACCTGGTCATAAAAGGGTTCATCTTTTATCGCAAAGGAATAATCAGAACTATATTTTTTCCTGCGATTATCTATCAGGCTTGAAATGCCCTGGATACCTTTATTTATCAGGAAAGTAGTTACAATCCCCCGGCCTCCCCGTTCATCCATAGTATAGGCATTCTGAACCCGGATTTTATCAAATGATATTAAATTACTTGAAGTATCAATGCTCAATTCAAATTTCTCGGGCTCTGGGTTTTTGGTCCCGGACTGTGCGAAAGAATTACTGGTTATAGCGAGAATCGCAATCTGCAAAACCACTTTTAAGAATAGATTTTTTCTAAGCATACTTAGTAAGACTAATGGCAACATGCCGATAAATAAACGAAACGTGTACCTATTGAACGTCATAAATTTAATACGTTTGAATTGATTTTTTGAATTCTTTCCTAGACGGCCGGATTGCCCGGCAAAAAATGCATCGGGATTAGCCATAAAAACAACCTCTGCCTTTCATTTTGTGCCTGAATGTAGTAACTTAGATATACATTTCCATTCGCGGCAATGAAATAATGCACCATGACTTCCCGCTTTTTTTTCCTGTGTATTTTTTGTGCTTTCTCTGTCACAGCCATCTCACAACATCCGAATGCGAGGGGCATACCAAAAAATACGGATACCTCGGTTGTGCGGGGGGCCACTTATGCTATCATCATCGGCATCAGCAAGTATAAAAATGTAACTCCTTTGCAATATGCAGACAGGGATGCGGCCGCTTTTGAAAATTTACTGTTGAGCAATGCGGGCGGCAAGGTTCCCGAAGCAA
>PLCH01000203.1 GCA_003135585.1 Chitinophagaceae bacterium | reverse complement strand
AGATCCTTCCAGATGCACATAAATCCAACCGGCTTTATCTTGTCTTAAAGCCTTGAGCAGGCGCGGATCCTCAGTAGAAAAGGCCATTGTACAGGATGCAAGGGCATAAAAGGTTATAATAAAAGTTTTCATGCTATTTAATTGGTTAATTTGGGAAACCTGGTCAAGTTACTTATTTATATGGACTGCAAGAATATTTTTGTTACCGTAAACGATCCGAATTCAGGCTTTCCCACCTCATAAAAATTCATAGCCACGCCTATGATACAAAAAAAAAGATACTCTTGGTGGTGAGCATAGCATGGATATTTTTGATGCGCAGGTTACCCATCATCCCAACATCCTATTTGCGAAAATTCATGTTAAAGCGTGTCAGGACCGAAGTGTCATTTTATTGGAAGTTGGGGGAAAGAATTTTTCCAAGCCAGTCTGGCAGACAATGGATAAAATAAATGAAGGGTTCCGCTGCCTGAAATAAGTTCAGCGTACCTCCATTAAAGAACTCAAAGGATAGCGCAAATCACGATAGTTCATCATGTGTACCTGAATGCTCCCAACGCTTATGGGGCTTTCTACCCGAAGTGGGATATGATTTTGGTCGTCACTTACCCAAACTGTCATTTTCTCCCCTCCCTCAAAAATGGTTCCTTTTATAAGAAGGGGTTTAAATTTAATTGAGTGGAACTTGCCATATTTTGTTTTTATCACCTCTTTGCCCATGTAACGTATGTATAAATTATACACCTGGTTATCCAAGAACAGGGTGAAAGGAATCTTATCCTCCGGCCTTAATTTACTAAAATCAATATTCCGAGCGTAATAAATTGAACTGAGTACATCCTGTACACAGGATGGGACCTTAAAAACGCCGTCCGTAGTAATAGCTGCGTCGGTCATTTTATTGAACGTCACATTCTCGTATTTTTTAAAGGAGCCTTCGTCAATATTGCGGATAAATTTATAGGGCTGAAGGGTCGCGGTATCAATATAAGTTTCATACCTGTCCCTGACCTTAAAGAAATTATCATAGAAACCATATGTTTTGCCATCCCCAATGATATNNCCTGCCGCAATAAATACCCCAAGCGTATAATAAACCCGGTATGTAATTACCTCATTTGCCTGGAAGGCAGTATTCCGGATACCGCAGAAGTCGTCCCCTGCCCGGATAGGAATTGATAATGCCATTAATAGAAAAATAAAAACAGAGGTATATAATCTCATCTATTACCAAATAATTTAACGCTTAAAATTAACAAACTCCCTACCAAAGCCGGTATTATTAAATTGACTATCCAAATACCTAACGATGCAGCAAATATGCCAATTGTATTAAAACTGAAAAATTCCAGGATCTGGATGCTTGCTTCCCATCGCAATCCCAATTCTGTCAAAAAAGTAAAACTTGGGACAATTGCCATAACCAAAAACATCACGCTGATGCCGCTTAATGTTTGATCCCATGTCATCAGCACTCCAAAAACTGAAAAAAGTAGTGAGTACTGCAATATGAAAACCAGGTACCTGCCAAAAGATAAGAACAAAATACGTAACAGGATAGCTGTATTAAAGTCCTCCAAAACTTTAACATATTTTAGAAATTTATTCAGGGAAGGCATTTTTTCCGAAATTTTTACTATCCGGGCTATTCGAAAAAAAAAGATTATCAAAACCACGGTGAAGACGCCGGCTCCTGACAGGATTACTGAAAACAAAGATTGCCAGGATTGGCCGGATGCAGGTATTTGTTGATGTAAATACCATTTTAAATAAAAAACACCCAGACAGCCAGCTAGTGTGGTAATGAGCAATTGAGCCATGCTGCAGACAATTGTAAGGGAAATGGATTGGATTCGTTTTCCTTCTTCCACATATAAAATGCGCCCTACATATTCACCGATCCGGTTAGGGGTGAAGGATGCCATGGTGATACCCGTAAGAGTAGCTTTGAAAGCTCTCCAAAATGAGATGGGTTGTATTTGACGTATGGACAATTGCCATTTTTTTGCTTCCAATCCCCAATTAACCGGCATCAAGATGACCACCAGCCAGATTTTCCATCTCTGGGGTCCGGTAATTGCCTGACTTATCTGTTGCAAAGATCCCAACCAATTAGGCTGTTTCAACAATTGCCGGTATATGGAATAGGAAAGAAACAGGAATACTAAGGGCCCCAGGAAGTATTTAAGTATTAATTTGATATTTTTGTTTAACAGCACAGTCAGAATCAAAAATAAATCTCCTATTGCAAAAGAATAACAAAATAATTTTAGGTATTGATCCGGGAACCTTGTTTATGGGTTATGGATTGATAGAGGTCGGAGGAAGCCAGGTGAGGTTGCTGGAATTAGGGGTATTAAAACTGTCTCCCCAAAAGGACCCCTATGAACGATTGCAGCTCATTCACAGAAAAGTAGCCCAACTTATAGGAGAATTTCGACCAAATGATTTCGCGATAGAAGCTCCTTTTTTTGGAAAAAATGTGCAGAGCATGCTAAAATTAGGACGCGCCCAGGGAGTTGCCATCGCGTCGGCTATGCATTCCGGTATTCCTGTTACGGAATATTCTCCCAAAAAGGTAAAACTTGCGATTACAGGCAATGGGAATGCAGACAAGGTGCAGGTTTGGAAAATGATACAAACCATCCTGAATATCAAAAGTGAAGTCGAGCACTATGACGCTTCTGATGCCCTGGCTGTTGCTATCTGCCATCATTTCCAGGACAATTCCTTTCTCCATACAAATGCCAAAAAGCTGAATGGATGGGGTGACTTCTTAAAAAAGAATCCGGGACGGCTTAAGCTGAAATGATCAAATTACTGGATCATTCAAGGACCTCGATTATTTTTTGTTGCGCCTTTTTGAGCTGATCTGCCGTCAGCTTCATTTTTCCGCGCGTAAAGTTCAGATCATCCATGTTGTTTATGGGAACCAGATGCAAATGTGCATGGGGAACTTCCAATCCGACAACCGCCAGGCCGCAACGGTTACAATCAAATGCTTTCTCTATCGCTTTGCCAATTGGCTTGGCAAACAGTAGCATCTCAGAAAGGTATTCATCCGGCACATCAAAAAATTTGTCCACTTCTATTTTTGGAACTACTAATACATGCCCTTCTTTCAGGGGAAAAATATCAAGAAAGGCAAAGAATTTACTGTCCTCTGCTATTTTATAACNNTCTCCTATTTGTTTTCCCAATAATCCCTTGCCAATAGGGGAAGAGACAGATATTTTACCCATTTTCAAATCAGCTTCCTTTTCTGAGACGAGATGATAGGTCACCTGTTTTTTGGTGTTCAAATCGGTAAGTGTTACCCGGGTCAGGATAGATACCTTGCTGGTGTCTATATTCTCCTGTTCAAGTATACGGGCGTTCGCTAATTCGCCTTCCAGTTTCTGGATTTTTGCCTCTAGCAAACCCTGGGCTTCTTTGGCAGCATCATATTCAGCATTCTCCCTCAGATCGCCTTTCTCCCTTGCCTCGGCAATGGCACGGGAAGCGGCAGGACGTTCCACTGCCTTCATTTTTTGAAGTTCAATCTTTAAATGTTCAAGTGCACCTTTTGTTAAGTATGTAAATCCACTCATGGTTCCCTCCTTTTACTTCAGTTTGGAAAAAAGAAAAAAAATACAACGCCTCAGGAACTTTGAAGCGTTGCACTATTTGTGCAAAGATAGAAATTTTCTCAATTCTGCGCTCTAAATACCTAGTTTTTCCAGCAATATTTTAGCCATTTTATAAAAAGCCTCAAGGCTATACCCGGCTATATGGGGAGTAATAAGGACGTTTGGCTGCGCCAATAACCAATCGAGTTCCTTTTTTTGTACAGGAGAATAGGTATCTAATTTCTCATTCTCTAAAACATCGAGGGCCGCACCAGAAATTTTCCCTTTCTGAAGGNNGATGATGGCCGCTGTTTCATGGACTTTCCCACGGGAGGTATTGATAAATACCGGAGCCCTTTCCAGAGCAAGGAAAAATGCATCGTTGGCCAGGTGATAGGTTTCGTCTGTAAGAGGTACGTGTAAGCTAATTACATCTGCATAGCGGGCTATTTGCTCCATGTTTGCCTCCCTTACGCTTGGCCCGGCAAAATCAAATTTGTATTTGTCATAGGCAAGAACGGTGGTTTCAAAAGCAGACAATAGGGTGGCAAATGCCCCCCCTGTATTCCCAAAGCCAACAATACCAATGGTTTTACCCTGTAATTCCGTGCCCCGATTAGCATCCCGAACCCACCTACCGTTTCTTATCTCCAGGTAGCTGGAGGTTATTTTATTCAAGAGGTTCAGCAACATGCCTAATG
>PLCH01000570.1 GCA_003135585.1 Chitinophagaceae bacterium | reverse complement strand
ATCATACGGAGATCAAAAGAAATTGTTTCACGATAACGCTGTAAAATTTTATAAAATTTAGATATGCCTTTTTGTGGCCGTTTATTTTGTCTGCTGATTTTGTTCTCTGCAAATACAGATCGCTCATTTGCTCAGGAAAAGCGGACGTTTAAAGTGTTTCAGTTTCCGCCGGACATGATTCCGACAATTGACGGGAAAACGGATGATTGGGATATAGTTCCTGCGGATTATAGCGTGGGTATGGATCAACTGTTTGATGACAGGATTGATAGCGGCAGGCACCTTGTGGCTGATCCAAACAATTTGGATGTGAAAGTAAAAGTGGGANNGATCAGTTGGAGGATACTTTGGCTCCGGGCGGACATGGCACCGATCGCGATCCGAAAGACCTGGATGTGAAAGTAAAAGTGGGATGGGTAAAAGGGATGAATAGATTGTATTTTCTCTATCAGGCTTATGATGATTATTGGGACTTTTCATTACCGGATTTGCATAATGATATTTTCGAACTTGTTGTTGATGGCGATCGGTCAGGTGGTCCTTTTATCAGTCCTTTCCATCCGATAAAGGGAATGGATCCTATGGAGGCTTGGTTTTCTTTCCAAGGAGTGCAGGCGCAAAATTATCACATTTTTACGCCTGCGAAAGGAAAGGAGTGGGCGATGGTATGGGGAGGTCAACCATGGATCAAAAATTTGCCTTATGCTAATGCCGCTTATAATTATAATTTCAATCCGGGAGAGTCGGGTAGGTTAACATTGGAATTCTGGATAACCCCATTTGATTATGCGGGCACGGAAGGTCCTTCCCGGGCCGTTGAATCGGCGTTGACCGAAAATAAAAACATTGGTATTAGCTGGGCGATCATCGATTATGATAATGTGAATATTAAGAGTAATAATGGTTTCTGGAATCTTAGTAGGGAGCGTACCATGTACGGGAATGCCTCCTTTCTGCTTCCTTTCCGCCTGATGCCGTTGGAAAACAGGTTCCTCAAACCTATTGATGCGCAATGGTCATTTTCGGTAATAGACATGAATCGTCGTATGGTTGCCTTTACCGATGAATCAAAGGGAGTTATTACATCATGGAACTGGGATTTTGGCGATGGCAAAACCTCTACAGAACAGAATCCTATCCATATATATTCTAATCCCGGTCAGTACATAGTTATTTTATGGATAGAAGGCCCTTCGGGAAAGTCGCGTATGGCTAAAGTATGGGATGTTGCTGTGAAGTAGGTTAGATTAATTCAGATTTTATATATCCGTTATTATGAATCGCAGCGATCTTATGAAATATCTATCAATAGCTCCTTTGCCTAGAGCCGCCATACGAACAGGTGTTACATTCCAGGCGGTAGCAGCAGTGGCTCCGGCGAAAGCTAAACGCGATGTAATTAAAGAGTTAGGATTACGAAGGTGAAAAAATAGCAGTTTTATGTNNCATGCCGAAGCAGCTATGGTAAACAGCCGGAAACTGGTCGGCCCTGGGATTGGGTACTGTAGGAGTATTGACACGTATGGATCGGGGAAAAGTAGCACACACTATCGCGCATGAATTAAATTCATTAATGACGATGTAATAAGTGATACTCTGACGTTCTGTAATAAATAAATTTAAATCATGGCTAAATCAACTGAAACGACGGTTTCTTTATTGAAAGAGGATTCCTTTTCTGATCCACAAAGCAGCCCGGCGGATACAAGTCTGGACTTTAGAAATACATCTCAAGAGACTATACAGACAGATACATCACAGGCTGATACAAACATTCAGTCCTCGATCAGACGTCGGAAATTCCTTGGAATGGGTCTGTTTGGGTTTGCAGGACTAACGTTACCATCATTTCCTATGGTAGCTCGTGCTGCAGGTAATAAGCTCAAGAATACGAAAGTTGGCAAGTTTTTAGGCGGGAAAGAGAAAACATACTGGGATCGTACCGACCGGTTTGAAGAGAAGATGCAATTGCTTCAGTCCGCTTGGGAGCGAAAAGATTACCGGGTGGTGCGGGCACTTACTAATTCATTAAGGATTACATGTATGCAGGCACAGGTGGCGGAAGAAGCCCCTGGAACTCCGCTTTTGGGGTCATCCCAATACGAAAATGTAGCATCGCTACCATTAGCATGGCGAACATGGGCGAGAGGATGGAATTATTATAAAACGCTGGATGTCGAAGTCACAGGAGTTGAAAAAGTGAGGAATATCCCCACCTCACCATTGCTTGGGTATCCCTTAACAGCAACTCCGACTGATCTATTTGTTAGCAAAGAACCTATAGAGGTATTGCTTGGATTTCCGGCCGACCAGATAAGTTCTCCTAATAGGGAAATCAGGGTAGCTCAGTTGGAAGATGGAATGTTAAAAGAGATCACTTCTCAGGTGTTTGATGAACTGCGGCGTGGCGGAGAATGGTTTTGCAAATTAATTTTCTTAGCGGAAAGCGAGAAAAAGCAAACTTTTATTATATTTTATGGAAATCCAGATGCTGAGTTGCCGGCGTATCCGAGTGACTTGGTTACTACAGGGGAGGGATTTGGACTTGATATTGAAAATGATTTTTTTAAAGCATCATTGTCCAGGCAGCATGGACAACTTGAAAACATGACCCTAAAAAGGGAGCATGGGTTGCATCTTTATGCAGGAGGTGAAGGGCATGGTGAACCGCCGGGTATTGATTGGGCACATGATTA
>PLCH01000225.1 GCA_003135585.1 Chitinophagaceae bacterium | reverse complement strand
GCTTTAGTGCTGGCCATCGTGCTGGCCATACTTAATGCGATTGTTAAGCCTATCCTCATTATCCTTACTTTTCCTATTACTCTTTTCACCTTCGGTCTTTTCCTTTTTGTCATAAACGCTTTTATGATCCTTCTAGCCAGCAAGTTTGTGCAGGGATTCAAAGTTGATGGTTTTTGGTGGGCCTTACTTTTCAGCCTTCTTTTATCCATTCTTACGTCCCTACTGTACAAGAAAGCGGATGAAAAAGAATAGATTTCAATTGAATCATCGAAATTCGTATTATGCAATTTGACCGCAAAGATTTATCGGATGAACAACTTATCCATATTTACAGAAGCATCGTACTGCCCCGGCTGATCGAGGAAAAAATGCTGGTATTGCTCAGGCAGGGGAAGATTAGCAAATGGTTTAGTGGTATCGGTCAGGAAGCTATTTCGGCCGGGGCAACACTCGCCTTGCAGGAGGACGAATGGATCATGCCCCTGCACCGCAACTTAGCTGTATTTACATCGCGGAAAATGCCTTTGCGAAAATTGTTCCTCCAATGGCAGGGAAATAAAGAAGGGTATACCAAAGGAAGAGAAAGGAGTTTTCATTTTGGTTCTAGGGAACACCATATCTGCGGCATGATCTCCCACCTGGGACCACAATTGGCCGTTGCCGACGGAGTGTCTTTAGCGCATAAGCTGCGCCGTGAAAACAAAGTTTCTTTGGCGTTTACTGGTGAAGGGGGAACCAGCGAAGGGGATTTTCACGAGGCACTCAATGTAGCGTCCGTCTGGGATCTTCCTGTAATTTTTATCATTGAAAACAACGGATATGCCTTAAGCACCCCCGTAACCGAGCAATATCGTTGTGAAAATCTTATTGATAAGGCAAAAGGTTATGGAATGGAGGGAATCCGCATTGACGGAAACAATGTATTATCGGTATACGATACCGTTAGAGGTGTACGGGAATATTGCATCAATAACCAAAAACCTTACCTCATAGAGTGTATGACCTTCCGGATGCGGGGTCATGAGGAAGCGAGCGGTACCAGGTATGTTCCGAAAGAATCATTTGAAAAATGGGCAGGAAATGACCCTGTATCCAACTATGAAATGTATTTATTGCAACAGGGTGCCCTGGATGCGGATTCGGTTAACCGTGTCAGGGAGGAAATTAAATATTATATTGAAGAAGAGATAAAAATAGAAGAAAAACCAATTGTACCCGATACTGAGGAGGAAGTAAAAGATGTATACGCAATCCGGGCCAGGGATCATGAGATCGAGGTGCTTGATAATTCCGGTTCTTCCTCCCATGCTCATAGTACGGATGGGTATCCGGTAAAACGTTTTATAGACGCCCTCAAAGAGGGTCTTTATCAGTCGATGAAATTTCATCCCAATCTGATCCTGATGGGGCAGGATATCGCAGAATATGGCGGGGCATTTAAGATCACTGAAGGTTTTCTGGAAGATTTTGGAAAAGAAAGAGTGCGGAACACCCCTCTTTGCGAAAGCGCAATTGTAGGTGCCGCATTGGGATTAAGCCTGGAAGGCTTCAAGGCTGTGATGGAAATGCAGTTTGCCGATTTTGCCACTGTTGGATTTAACCAAATTGTCAATAACCTTGCTAAGATACATTACCGCTGGGGCCAAAATGCCGACCTGGTGATCCGAATGCCAACCGGTGCCGGAGTAGGCGCCGGGCCTTTTCATTCGCAAAGCAATGAGGCCTGGTTTGCCCACGTGCCCGGGCTTAAGGTGGTTTATCCCTCTACTCCAATGGATGCAAAGGGTTTAATGATCGCTGCCATCAATGATCCAAACCCGGTGATGTATTTCGAGCACAAAGTTCTGTATAGGGGGATCAGCGGACCTGTACCGGAAGGATACTACGAAGTTGAGATTGGCAAAGCAAGACAGGTTCAGGAAGGGGAAAACATTTCAATCATCACCTATGGCCAGGGTGTCCACTGGGCCGAATTGTATGCTTCCCTTCATCAGGATATCTCTTTTGACATTCTTGATCTCAGAACCTTGTTGCCACTGGATTACATGGCGATTGGCAAATCGGTCCAAAGAACAGGCAAAGTCCTGGTCCTCCATGAGGACACTCTAACAGGTGGTATCGGAGGAGAAGTTTCTGCATGGATCAGTGAACATTGCTTTCAATGGCTGGATGCACCGGCGATGCGTTGTGCTTCACTTGACACTCCCATTCCATTTAATTCCGAGCTGGAAAAGAATTTTATGGCAACCTCCCGGCTTGACGGCTTTATTCAGAAATTATTGAGGTATTAATTCTTTCTATTTTTCCCAATTCGCCTTTCTACTTTACTAAACGGGCTGCGTTCAAAACGCACCCAAAATTTTCCTTCAACAAACTTGATGAAAGCAAAGGAGCGCTGTATAGTTGTGGCAATAGAGTCCTCCAAGGGGGGGGTAAATTTTAATAGCCTGCAAATTCTTCTACCGTGAGTTGGCCTTAAAGACCCGAATAAAATTACCTCCGAGTATTTTCATTACATCTTTTTGGGAATAACCCCTTTCCACCAGGGCTTTGGTAATCAGGGGAAAATCCTGGACCCCGTCCAGACCCTGCGGCGCAGATTCAATGCCGTCAAAGTCAGAACCCAGTCCAACGTGCTCGACCCCGATCAATTTGACGATATAATCGATATGATCAATTAATAAGGATAGCGGGGGACGCAAAGCCTGGGCCTCCTGGGAATATCTTTTTGAAAAGAATTCATTGATTTCATAATCAGGGGTCTTACGGGCAATAAGGGAATCAAATTCCTTTTTATGCAAAGCCATAAACGCCATCGCTCTTTTCATGTAGTTGCTGTCTAAAAAACCCGAATAAAAATTTACCTGTACGACTCCTCCGTTTTTTGCAATAGCTTTTAGCTGATCATCCTTGAGATTGCGAAATACAGGGCAGAGCGAATAGACAGAACTGTGGGAAGCTATGACTGGCCGGCTGGTGGTTTGAATCACATCCCAGAACGTTTTTTCTCCTATATGGGAAACATCCACGATCATCCCCAATTGATTCATATATCTTACTACCTCCTTTCCAAAAGAGGTCAATCCGTATGGACTGGCAATAAAGGCTTTCGTTGTTTCATCCTTTGCAGAACTAGCCCAGGAGGTACTATTGTTCCATGTCAGGGTCATATAGCGTGCGCCTCTCTTGAACAGACTATCCAGGTAATCCAGATTATCTTCGATCATATGACCTCCCTCCACTCCCATCATGGCTGCCAGCTTGTGCTGTTTTACGGTCTGAGATAATTCTTCCGGGGTTGTCACTATCTGCATCTTATCCGGATTTCTATGTGCAATGGCATAAAGGGAATCAATTTCCTGGATGGCATATTTAAATGCTGTTCCCTTTCCGTATCTGTCATCGCAGAAAATAGAGAATATCTGTACATCCACGCCACCGTTTTTGAATCTGGCAAGGTCGGAATGGCTTTTACCGGATAGATTGGTTTCAATGTTTAAGCCTCTCATAGTAACCGTCGATAATACATCATTATGCGTATCCACAACAATGGCTTTTTCATGCAGTTGACGGTAAGGCTGGCAAAGGACGGCGGAATGGCAAACCAACAGGAGTGTTGCCCCGAACAGGTATGATTTCATCATGGATTGATATATTTGAAAAAATTGATTTAAATGTATGCATTTAGAAATTACAGATCGATAAGGGGGGCTTTGCAGCTGCCGGACTGCAGGGGACGATCAGCAGTGGCAGACGGAATATATCTTGCCACTGAATCCCGGCTCCCGCTTAATTCAATTTGCCATCCAAGTCAAGCGAAGGCTGCCAGCCAGATTCCGGCTCAAAATAATTCCATAAAATACGGGATAATTTTCTCGCCAATACCCAGCCCTCATTATCGGGACGCCAGCTTGTATCTTTTAAATTTTTTGTGGTAACCGAGAAAATATAAGGCCCATGGGGCGCCATGACCAACAATGTTTCGCTGCGGGACTCGTCGACCGCTCCATTTTTACAGGCCACAAAAACCATTGGAGGAATCTGTGAAATTCCTTCCTCATCCCAATAATCCCTTCCGAGTAAACGCATCATTCTTTCTGATACTTTAGAATTGAATATCTCCCCTTTGTAAATTTTTTCAAAGATCGTTACCATTTCTTTTGGCGTTGTCTGGCCCCATCCGTATAGGTTGCGGTTATTTTCCCGGCCAGGCGTCCTTGAATTTACGCGGGTCTGGCTGAATCCAAGGCTGTCCAATAAATAATTGATCCGGGTTCCCGNNGGAGTTTGCTCAATTCTATTTTCTCACCGCTCTTAAATGACCCCAAAATATCAACGCCTTCATATAATAAGGAATCTTTGTATTCCAGATTCTGGTGGTATTGCAGTTCCCCCCTTTGGATTTTGTCCATAACGCCAATCAATAGGGGCACCTTAATCATGCTGGCCGTCGGAAACAAAGTATCCTCATTTATTGCAGCTATTTTTGAGGTGCGAAGGTTTTTTACAAATATTCCAATATCTCCATGAAATCCCTTTACTGTTTCACTTATTTTATTTTGAAGTTTCTTATCAATTTTCTGGGACAGCAGCCTTCCCGGAACAAATAAGATTATTATGGCAACTAAGAACTTATTCATCATAAGAAGAAGTTGGAGGTTTCAAATAATTTATTGTTGATAATACCTGTTTCTCTCAATCTCCTCCCTTACGTTTTCCGGCACCAGGTACCGGATTGATATTCCTTTTCTGACAGACTCACGTATATGTGTAGCCGAAATTTGGAGTAGGGGGGCCTCAACTTCGGATATCCTGGCGCGGTCATGGAGCTGGATTATTTCAAAACCAGCTCTTTTGTATACATACAATGAAAAGTTCTCCAAAATATTCCCATAATTTTTCCATTTTGGAAGGTTTTGCAAACTATCGCTTCCCATTATCAGGGAAAATTCATGAGTCGGGTATTTCTCCCTCAGATAGGCAAGTGTGTCTACCGTATAGGACGGTCTTGGCAGGTGAAATTCAATGTCACTCGCTTTGAGTTTTGGATCACCCTCAAGTGCAAGGTTTACCAGGTAAAGACGATGGTATTCATTGAGAAGGGATCCTGATGGCTTTAGGGGGTTCTGGGGCGAGACTACCAGCCATACCTGATCCAATGGGGTATTTTGGGCCATATGGCTGGCAATTATGCAATGACCAACATGAATTGGATTGAAGGAACCAAAATAAAGTCCAACCTTCATTTGAATTAAAATCAATTATTATCGATCATTTCCTCAACAAATATGTTCTCTGCTTCATCCAGTCTTAGACTAAGATTATAACCAGATACGATAATGGCGATTGGGTCGCCCAAGGGAGCAACCTGTTCAACTTTTATCAATTCGCCCGGTACGCAACCCATTTCCATTAATTTCAGGAATATGTTATTGTTTTCGAAAGATTTAATGACAACGGTAGAGCCTACTTCAATATCCGACAATCGTTTTAGCATACGTGCAAAGCTAACTCCTTCTCCATCGTTTTTTTTACGACTTTTGGAAATGCAGAGCAAAGCTACAAAAACAGCCATTAGGTTTAACTTTCTGGAGAAAGGTTTCAGTTTGAGGGACCGTGGTAGGCTTAAATCATTCATTGTTTCAATTTTCAAAGAGCATCGGAAACCCCTGCTTTCAATTAATTATATTTTCTGCTCGGATAAATATCTTTTAAAAATAAATCAGACCTATCTGAAACACGATTACTATACCGACATAATCAGCTTTGATCTCTCGTCCAACAATTTGATGGAGGGGGAAATTTATATCAGTATCGACCGGGTAAGAGAAAACGCAGTTAGTTTAAAGCGGTCATTTAAGGAAGAACTCCACAGGGTAATTTTTCATGGTGCCCTTCATTTATGTGGAATGGATGATCTGACGATTGAGGAAAAGAAGAAAATGAGATTATTAGAGGATAAACGCCTAACGAAGTATTTCAGAAAGGTTCCACGTAAAACCGTTTCTTAAAGAAACATAATTGTAAGTAATTGATAAAAAATAACTTACAACGATAAATTATTCAAACTTTTTTAGAAATTCACGGTCCGCTTTTATCTGTTCCATGCTTGCACCCTCGTTCAGGCTATGGAATTCATAGGATGAAAAGGTAGAAATAGTTTCGAGAAAAGTCCTGTTATCAAGCATGAATTTCTCCAAATTAATTGAGTTCGCTACCTGTGAAATTTCAATTTTTTCAATTTTATATGCCATTTCCTGGCAAATCAGGTAGTCTGTATGCTTAAATAAGTTCATAAAGTAGGCTTTCGATCCGATCAGATCCATGCGGTCTGACCCTTTTGCCTCCTTCTCATCCCCCCAAACCTTTTCCGCCTTAATATTTGTAAAATTCCAACAAAGCCGGAGCTCCCTTTAGTCTTCAAAATCGAAATAAGCCAAAGGAACAATATGGTCAAATTGCCAGTTTTTGGAGAAATTACCCTAGTTCATTTCGCGATCAAACTGAATTTCTATCCATTTCCTTAAGTTCTTAACATCAAGCC
>PLCH01000153.1 GCA_003135585.1 Chitinophagaceae bacterium | reverse complement strand
TGGCCCAGGCAGACGCCTAAAATGGATTTGCTGGCGGCATATTCCTTGATCAAAGGCAATAGCAAACCGGCTTCACTTGGAATGCCTGGTCCGGGAGACAAAATGATCTTGTCATACTCTTTCACTTTGCCCAAAGCAATCTTGTCATTGCGCACTACATCAACTTTCTGGTGCAATATCTTCTCTACAAGATGTACCAGGTTGTACGTAAAAGAATCGTAATTATCAAATACCAGTATTTTCATGGGACCTGCATTTTTTTTGACTAAAGCATTTCTGCCATCACAATAGCTTTTTTTAATGCTTCAAGTTTATTGCTAACTTCCTGTAGTTCGCTTTCCGGGTTTGATACCGCAACAATGCCTGCTCCTGCCTGGTAAATCAATTCATTGTTCCTGCTTAAAAAGGTGCGAATCATAATGGCATGATTGCAACTGCCATCAAATCCCATAAAGCCGATACATCCTCCGTAATAACTCCTGGATGTAGGTTCAAAGCTGTCTATCAGTTTCATGGCCTTGAATTTAGGGGCGCCGCTCAATGTCCCGGCCGGAAATGTCACAGCGAGCAATTCAAAAGGGTTGGTTCCCTCCTTTACTTTGCCTCTGACCTCGCTTACCAAATGAATCACATGTGAATAGTACTGTATCTGCCGGTAATGAACAACTGATACCTCCTCACACATTCTGCTTAAGTCATTCCTGGCAAGATCGACAAGCATTACGTGTTCCGCATTTTCTTTCGCGTCTTCCAAGAGTCTGTCCGCCATCAACTGATCGGTTTCATCATTCCCCGTCCGTTTGAAGGTACCCGCAATCGGATGCACGATGGCCTTTCCCTGCTGAATAATAAGCTGGGATTCTGGCGAAGAACCAAAAAGTTTATACTCCCCATAGTCAAAAAAGAATAAATACGGAGAGGGATTTATATTGCGCAAAGCCCGGTAGACATTGAACTCATCCCCGACAAAACCCTGTTGAAACCTCCTGCTTAAAACGATCTGGAATACATCGCCCCTGTAGCAGCTCTGAATGCCCTTTTTTACCATTTCGATGTATTCTTCGTCTTTCATATTGGAACCCTCAGCATCCTTTGAATGAAACGGATAGGCAGGCGTATCTTTACTTTTAATCAGCGATTCCACTACCAGTAATTCGCTTTCGAGTCCCGCTATTTCATTTTCGCATATATATAGTTCGTCTTTGAAATGATTGACGGCTATCACATACTGGTACAAGCGATAACGCATCAGGGGTATGGGAGGCTGGGCACCGTTGCCTGCCGCCTTCGAAAATTCAATCGAATCAAAAAATTGAACCGCGTCGAAGCAGGTATATCCAAACAAACCCTGAACCGCCCGGATTGGTTTTTCGGCGGCCGCTTCGATAGCAAATCTTTGCATGAATTCCCATAACAGTCCAGGTACCTCAGAAGAATATTTTATTGCCGCCCTTTCCGGTTTTTGATTCGGCAATTTGAATTCGATACTTTTTGTATCGGTGATCTCAACGCCCGCAACCGCATTGATGCAAATAAATGAATAACTGTTTTCAGCCACATGGTAGTCGGTGCTTTCCAGCAGGATCGTATCGCGGAAACGATCTCGCAGCCGCAAATAGATACCTACCGGCGTATATACGTCGGAGAGTAATTTTTTGTAATTTGTTTTAACTTCGATCCGTTTCATAAAACTGAATCATTTTTTTGGTCGTATGCTTTCCTTCTGGCAATAAAAAAACCCCGAATGTATCGGGGCTGGATATAGTACTACAACACAGTAATAACATTACTTGCCCCGCTCGGACTTAGTATGCCACCACCATTGTTTAATATTTGTCAGATTTTGCATCCTGGTACAAATATGAAATGGAAATCTGGATTCGCCAAATTTTTTTTACAGCCCTGATCGCTAACTACCGTTTGCTTCAATATTGAGTTTGGATGCATACCTATGAAAATATTTTCATTTTAGCAGGGGGATATGATATTTATATTAAAAAACCGGCATCGTCCCCCGGCGTATATCTTTTGAAATAAAACCCAATGAAAGGCCCTGTCCGTATGGTATCCCCACATACCGGCAGCATAGGCAGAAAGGTCCATAATTTAATTTATTTGATTAAAGGTTCGAATCCTGAAATCCTTGAATCATGAGTGAGGCTTCACTGGTTTAACAGCTCCTCTCACATAAATTTTTATATTTAAAAAACAATTGATAAAATTGATGTGTGAATTCATTAGTTTTTGCCGCCCGGAGACCTTTTGTTTCCGAGCCGAACACTTGCGAACTTATTAGGAACAACAATAAGGATTCCATCGAATTAAATGACAAATTGTGGAACTGCGCGGATTAATTTAGGTAGATGCGGTCCAATCAATACCGCATCCAATCCAGGCAACTTGCCATAGGCAATTGAATTGTTATCAAAACTTGAACAACCATAACAACTACCATGACCGTTATCCCCATCAACACCCCTCCGACCCAACGACTGCTGTCACTTGATTTCATGCGAGGTTGCATCATGGTGCTTCTTGCCCTGGAAAGCGCTGGTTTGTATGAACATTTATTTGACGCATCGAAGGGAGCTCCATTGCAGAACTTTTTCATCCAATTTTTTCATCATCCCTGGAACGGTCTCCGTTTTTGGGATCTTATACAACCTTCTTTTATGTTTATGGCCGGTGCAGCCATGGCATTTTCCCTGCATAAACAACAACAACGTGGAATGGAATGGAAGGAATCTTTTAAGAAAGTGATCAGAAGATGTTTCCTTCTTTTTTTCTGGGGTGTGCTAGATTACGCAGTTAGGCCGACCGGATTATCATTCGAGCTCTGGGATGTACTTACGCAACTATCCTTTACCACCCTGCTGGCCTTTCTTGTTTTCAGGTGGTCAACGGTTGCGCAGATACTATTCTGCCTGGGATTGTTATTGGTAACAGAATGCCTTTACAGGTTTACAAAAATTCCAGGATTCGACCAGCCATTTACCGACCAACATAATTTTGGGAATTATGTTGACCTTTTGTTAATGAATAAAATCAACAAGGGAGGATGGGTTGCCATCAATTGTATTCCAACCGCCGTCCATACCATAGCCGGGTCACTCGTTGGAAAATTACTTCTTACTGACAGGGCTAAAATACGACCCATTCTCTTATGGGGGGTCATCTGCCTTATCGCGGGTTTTGCACTGGACGCATCCGGTATTACTCCAATAATTAAACGTATTGCCACCAGTTCCTTTACGCTGGCTTCCCTGGGGTGGTGCCTTTTTGAATTGGCTGCGTGCTATTGGTGGATTGACATCAAAGGCCATAGAAAAAACCTTCTTTTCTTTACTGTCGTTGGCATGAATTCCATTTTTATTTACCTGTTTTTCGAAATTGTAGGCGACAGGTGGTTTACGGGATATATCAGCAGTATTACCAACGGCCTGATGGATTTCATACACACTCCGGAAACACCGAAACTGATCCTGACTTCCCTCAGTGTTTTTGGCTTGGAATGGTATCTATGTTACTTCCTGTACAAGAAGAGAATTTTTTTCAAACTGTAACATATCGCCTGTTTAAATTAATTATGATAATAAAACGCAACCAGACCGGAAATAAAGGGATGTTTTATGCTGAACAGGACGGAGCCCTTCTCGGTCAATTGTCCTATTCGGTGCCTTCCCCGGATAAAATGATTCTTGAACATACGGAGGTGAATAATGCCATGAGGGGCAAGGGAACCGGCAGACGATTGGTGGAGCACGCTATAACCTACGCGAGGGCCAACAATATTAAGATCATCCCGCTTTGTCCCTTTGCCAAAACGATAATTGGAAAAAGGCCGGAATGGCAGGACCTAATATTTCATCCTGGGTAGGTCTTCCTCAGAGTAATCCTTTTGTGCTGGGTAAATAATTACTTAGCGGATCCCGTTTCACCGCCATACGAATGGCTTTTGCAAAAGCTTTGAAGATCGCTTCAATTTTGTGATGTTCATTGTCCCCATGACATTCGATATGAAGATTGCATTTTGCAGCATCGGAAAATGATTTAAAAAAATGGAAAAACATTTCAGTAGGCATCTCTCCAATTTTTTCTCTTTTGAACAAAGCGTTCCAAACAATCCAGTTCCTTCCACCAAAATCAACAAGCACCTTTGCATCCGCCTCATCCATCGGCAGGACAAAACCGTAGCGTTCCATTCCACGTTTGTCAGCCAATGCCTTTGCAAAGGCTTCCCCCAACGCAATGCCTGTATCCTCCACGGTATGGTGTTCGTCAATATGGAGGTCGCCGCGAGTGCGAATTCGTAAATCCATAAGGCCATGACGGGCAATCTGCTCCAACATATGATCAAAAAAGCCAAGCCCGGTCGCTATGTCTGACTTACCGCTGCCATCAATATTCAGTTCAATCCTAATCCGGGTCTCATTGGTATTTCGTTCATGAACCAGGTGGCGTAAACCCAATTTGAGGAATTCATAAATTTTGCTCCATGTTTTTGTTTCCAGCGCAATTACCTCCTGCAGTTCCTTCCCGGAATGGCTGACCTCCCCGCTTCCCAGTCCTGCGTCATTGTTTAGCCAAATGGCCTTGCATCCAAGGTTTTTTGCCAATTGAACGTCCGTGATACGATCTCCTATAACAAAGGAATGTGTTATATCATAAGCAGGATTATTTAAATAATCCAGCAGCATTCCTATTTCAGGTTTGCGGGTGGGTGCCTGATCTTTTGCCAAGGTCTTATCAATATGCACTGCACTAAAGTAAACTCCTTCGTTTTCCAAAGCCTTAAGTACAAACTTTTGTACCGGCCAGAATGATGCTTCTGGAAACGAGGGGGTGCCTAACCCATCCTGATTGGTTACCATTACCAATACATAATCAAATTCCTTCGCAATCCTGCCCATGTACTCAAATACACCGGGATAGAATTCCAGTTTATCAAAAGAATCAATCTGATAGCTGGGCGGCACTTCGAAAATTAAAGTCCCGTCCCGGTCTATAAATAAAATACGTTTCATGCGGGATAAAATTATTTAGTAATTCCTCTCACCCTCTTAACCTGAGCCGGAGTTACCGCGCTCGCTTTATTACCAAAACTATTCCGCACATAAGTAAGTACATCCGCAATTTGCTCGTCCGTAAGATCGCCATGCGGAGCCATAACATTGTGATAGATGTCACCATTGATCTCTGTTTCTCCTTTCATTCCTTTTAGTACCACCTGAATCAATTTGGTTTTATCGCCCAGTATCCATTTGGTTTTAATCAGTGGCGGATTCATATTCTGCACTCCTCCACCATCCACCTGGTGACAGGACAAACACTGTTCCGAATATACTTTCTTACCTCTCTCAAGAGAAACCCGCAGGGAGTTTTTATTTTGAGCGGTTAAGCCGGGCTTTTTAGATTGTGACATCAATAAAAAAGATACAATACAGAAAATAAACCCGATAAAGAAAATTGAAATATATCTCCTCATAAATATTATTTGGCTTTATAAACTATTTTCCAGATGGTCCCTTTCGCGTCATCGGAGACATACAAGGAGCCATCCGGACCCTGGGCTAATCCGCAAGGGCGGTGGTTTGCCCTGCCGGAGGCTGCCTGTTCCGGGCTTCCGGCAAAATTATCTGCGAATATTTCCCAATCACCGCTCGGTTTGCCGTTCTTAAAGGGGACAAACGCTACGAAAAATCCTTTTTGAGGCTCGGGAGCCCTGTTCCATGATCCATGGAAGGCGATAAATGCTCCCTGCCTGTATTTTTCAGGAAATTGGTTCCCGGTATAAAACAATAAAGCGTTGGGGGCAATATGGCCANNATCCTGGGCATCTTCTCCTGCCGTTTTTTTACCATCCCCGCCAAATTCAGGCGCTAATATTTTCTTATGTTGAATCTGATCGTAATAAATATAAGGCCATCCGCAATTGGATCCCTTATGCAATTCATATAAACATTCAGCTGGCAATTCAGCACTTTGCTTGGTATCGTACATGTCGGGAAATAAATCGTGTAGCTGATCGCGACCATGCTGCATGACAAACAATGTATTTGTAGCGGTATTCCAGTCCAGTCCGACCACGTTGCGTAAACCCGTTGCATAGTGTATACCATTTCCATAGCCCTGCATTAATTTATCGGCCCTGAATTGCCAGATTCCACCTGCCGAATCCAGTATGGGGCAGGGTTTCATTCCCGGCGACCCCTTGGTTCTGTCTTCGACCTGACAGGAATTTGAATAGGCGCCGATATTTACATAAAGGTTGCCACTGTTATCCAAGGTGATTGCTTTTGCCTCATGTTCACCCCGGCGCAGGAGACCCGTAACAATTTTTTCAGGTTTATCCGGATTCATAATCTTATTATTTGCATCCAGTTTATAACGAAAAACTTCTTCATCCGAGGACGCATACACATAACCATTTTTTATGGCCATTCCTGTTCCGATATAATTCCCAAAACTGGTAATTTCATCAGCCTTTCCATCACCATTTGAGTCATGCAGCCGGAAAATACCCTTCCCGCCCTTCAACTTTTGAAGTTTTACATACACATCACCGTTACTGTTTACAGCTATATGTCTTGCCTGGCCTAACCCATCCGCAAAAATAACAGCACTAAAACCTGCAGGCAGCTGAATGCCCTCTTTATCCGCCCTTGTCTCACGGCCTGCTACATGTCCTACCCTGGTAGTATCGCCGGCGCAGGCAGAGAAAGAAAAGGCACAAATACCAAGTGCCAACTGAATTAACTTGAATGAAAACTTTTTCATATAGTTATAGTATTTTGTAAGTGAAAAATAAAATTACGAGTTATCAGGTTCAAAACTGCTCGAGAACCTTTATCAATTCAATATTTTCCAATTCGTTTCCTACNNTCCTACCGTAATCCGCAGGCAGCCCCCGCACAATTCCATTTTGCTGCGATCGCGGACCACAACCATTCTTTTTAATAAATAATCATAAACCCCATTGGCATCAACAAACTTAACCAATAGAAAATTTGCATCGCTTTCATAAACTTTTTGAACAATTTTTAATGACCCCAGGTTCTTTGCCAATTTATCCCGCATCGTTACGATGGCTTTTATCATATCATTCACCTGTCCGGTTTCTTCCAATGCCTTCAAGGCCAGCTCCTGGGTCGCCTGGTTAATATTGTATGGCGGTTTGACTTTATTGTAAATGCTAATAATGGATTCC
>PLCH01000090.1:6932-8200 GCA_003135585.1 Chitinophagaceae bacterium | reverse complement strand
CACTTTGATGAATAACAAATGGGTGGAAAACTGGCGACAACTCCTGGAAGAAGAAAAACCGGATATCGTCTTTACCCACTGGCCCGTCGATTCTCATAAGGACCACCAGATAGCCAGCCTGCTTACCATTCAGACCTGGATCCGGGCAAAGGAGAAGTTCAGACTTTACTTTTTTGAAGTCTGTACCGGTGAACAAACCATGGTTTTCAGACCCACGGACTATGTCGACATCACCGGTGAGCAGGACCAGAAACGAAAAGCTGTATACTGTCATTTAAGCCAGGACCCGCCCGGAATCTATAATTGCGGTCATGCTTCCATGGAAGATTTTAGAGGACGTGAAATAGGTGTCAAGGCTGCGGAAGCCTTTGTGCAGATGAGGGGGATGTTACCTCTTCAAATTTCTGATCGTAATCCTCCCGGATAGTTCCCATCATCCTGTCCCAAAAAGTAAAATACAATCCATAATTCCCCCTGAAATATTGGTGGTGCTGGTTATGGCTGACTGAAGTATTGATCCATTTTCCAAACCAATGGTTGCTGAACCCCTTTGGATATAGTTCAAATCCCAGGTGCCCATAAACATTGTAGATAAGGGACAAGAGAAAGAAAATAAAAAAATGCAAATAGTGGATCGGTATGGTAAACAGGAATATGGCATAGATCCCTACTTCAGCTACCGCTTCCAGCGGGTGAAATGCATAAGCTGCCCAAGGGGAAGGATTGATTGACTTATGATGTAGGAGATGAAATAGCCTGAATAATTTTTTTGGTGCATCAGGCGATGCATCCAGTAAAAATAGGTATCGTGCATAAGAAACATCAAGGGAAATGCAAAAAAGAAATAGACCCACCCGTAGTCTCCAATATGTCTGTAGAAGGTAGTATGCGGGGCGACCCTTGGGTTTTTCAGAAGAAACAGCGGCACCAGAGCGAAGACAGACATCGTGAAAACGGAAAAAGCTATTTCCCTGCCGTAATCTTGCCAAACGGGGTAACGTGACTGTATTTTTTTATAGGAAATATATTTTCTAAATAGCAGATAAAACAATATAAAAGCAATCCCGGCAACCATAAAATAGCGGGTTGCTGTTTGCTGAAATATGCGCAGGTAGTCAGGCCAAAGCATTGAAAAAGATTATTGAATTTGCAATCAGAAAAAACCCGGCAGTAACATAAGGTTTGCCGGGTCTTTTTTTATTATTTAAGATAAAAAACTTGCTTTATCTGCCTCTTCCGGAACGTCCGCCGCCACCGCCACCACCGCC
>PLCH01000090.1:1739-6917 GCA_003135585.1 Chitinophagaceae bacterium | reverse complement strand
CGCTTGGTCTTGAACTAGGCGCTGAAAAACTTTGCGCCCTTTGGAAATTTTGAGTTCTTACCTGACCCCTGTCCCGCATTTGTTGCTGTCTGTCCAGGTTTCTGGTTACCTCGGGAGGATTGTTACTTACCGGAGCCCATTGCCTGTTAGACCGCTGCTGCCATTGGCCCTGACCTGCTCTTTGGTATACATTTCCCTGCCTGTCAGAATAAACATTATTGGCAGGTCCATTGTTTCGGTTCGGAGCCTGGGAATAGCCNNTCATCGTACGGTTATTTGTGTTGTTTGAACCCTGACCATACCTGTTATTATTTGCGCTCGGATAACCGTTTGAAACGTTTGATCTTCCGTTGCCATATCCTCCCCTGTTATTGTTGCCCGATGCAACCCTTGAATTGTCTCTTGAAATAACCCCGCCCCGGTTGCGGTAAATATTATTGTTATAATTTATATTAGTGTAATTCCTTCTGTTTATGGTAACATTTCCGTTCCTACCGTAATATCCTCCATAATGCCGATATCCACCCCCCCAACCAAAGTAGGCGGGTTGGTAAATTGAAGGTCCCCACCATCCACAGCCACCATTCCTACCACCCCAAGGATATCCAAATCCTGTGTTAAACCAGTCATAACTATATCCAAAACCAAAACTCCATCCATACCACGGGTTGTAACCAAAATTAAATCCCCATGACCAGGGCCTTGGATAATAATAAGAGCCAAACCAGGGGTCGTAATAGAATCCTGTTCCGTAGACCACGGTAGGTCCGTATATATAGCTATTAAGATAACCCGGAGTATACCCCATGTAAACATAATCGGGTGTTACATCATACACGTTCACATATTTGGTGTTGTAGGCAGGGGAACTTGGGGGGATCATATCCAGATCATCAGGACGCTCAGTGCTTACTGCCCATGGTCCGGTTGGGTTCTCAGATATAAACCACACTCCATTATCCACCACATAATACTCCCCTTTGTATCGCAATACTGTGGAAGAAGTATTTACTGCATATTGCAATTTGGTCCCGTTAATGCTTTGAAACTGAGGATCTCCATTGTAGGTAACACTGGTAGTCGCTGTCCTGCGGTCTACTTTTGCAGTCTGGGGAATTTGCGCATCCATCACTGCTTCCCTAGCGGCATCGGTTCCACCAACACTGGCCAATACATTGTCTTTTGGCGAGCCTTCGGGTATCTTGGCAAAATCGGCGGGCAATTTATCTGCAGCGGTATATTCCCACTGACTGTTGCTTGAAAGCGTCCTTGATTTATACCAGCGACCAGAAATCAGTACAAAATATTGTTGTGAATTCACATCCATGAAGATGTCATTGTCAGAATTTTTCACATATAGTAAAGAAGTTCCTTCGATGGGAGAAAAATTAGGTTCTCCTTTCGATTGTATTAATTCTGCAGGTTTTGTTGTTATAATTATATTAGAAATAACATTATCCGTGGTTGAAGCAGCAGAATTATTATTCGCCTTATTAGCATTCAGGGAAGTTTCGACCGATGAAAGGTTTGCCGGAACATTGTTACCTGCATAGGAATAGGGACCTGTGGCAGAATTAGCTGCATACCAATGATGCCCACCATATAGGTAAAAGTTACCATCACTATTTTTTACAATTGTGAATGGGCTGTTTACTACTACATCGATTCCCCAATTATTGTTTCTTTGCAATTTTGGCGTTCCGTCAATGAGGACCAGCAATGAAGGTTGGGTTGTAAAAGTAACGGCCGGAGGCTGGTTATTGATATCATTCGACAATTTGGTCTCTTCAAGGTTCTGATCCAGGGAAGCCAGCACTTCATCCAGGGGGATTTGACCCACCGACTGGGGTATCTGGGACTCCAGGGTTGTCTTGATAAAGTCTACCTTACTCTGGTCGGATTCACCGGGAATTCTAATATCAGATATTTTTATGGATTCAATGGATACTTCCCTGTTATCCCTGTCCGTTTCAACTTTTGAAGTCGACCAGAAGGTACCAAATATCGGGTCGGTATTGCCGTTTTCCAATATGGATATAGCCGAACGGGATTTTAACACATTTCCGGCAAAAGACTCCGGCTGCGGCTGATACATTTTTATGACAGTACCGTCAGACGCTGTAATAGTCTTTGGCCAATCTGTAGAAGATTGGGCACTGCAAATGCTGTAAAGACATGCAATGCAGGCGGTTAAAAATATTTTTGTAAAGAGCGTTTTCATATGTCAATGTTTATAGTTTTAAAAGAGAATCAATGCTTTCTATTAACTGATTAAAATTAATAAAATTGCATGCATTTGATCCCATTTCGATGGTAAAGTTTCCTAAAGGTTTACAAAACAAATGTTAATGTGCTTCCAGCCAATTTTCGCCCGCTCCGATTTCTGCTTCAACCGGAACTTCATTGGGTAGAGGCAATGCACTTCGCATGGAATCGAGGATAACCGTCTTAACAATCTCCGCCTCTTCCTTAACTGCGTCAAAGACCAATTCATCGTGAACCTGGAGAATCATCTTTGATTTGAACTGGTGCTTTTTGAATTCGTCGTGGATTTTTACCATGGCGAGTTTGATCATATCGGCCGCAGTTCCCTGAATGGGTGAATTGATCGCGTTGCGCTCTGCAAAACCACGGACGGTGAAATTGGAAGAATTGATGTCACGAAGCCATCGCTTCCTTCCCATCAGCGTTTGTACATAGCCGTGTTCCCGGGCAAAGTTGATCGTATCGTCCATGTATTTCTGTATATTGACAAATTGTTTCTTGTAATTATCGATAATCGTTTTTGCCTCGGTGCGGCTGATGCCCAGATTGTCCGCCAAACCAAAAGCCCCCTGGCCGTATATGATTCCAAAGTTTACGCTCTTGGCCTTATAGCGCATTTCTTTGGTGACATCTTTTTCATCAACCCCATAGACTTTAGCGGCCGTAGCGGTATGGATGTCTCTTCTGTTTTTAAAAGCATCACACATGGCGGGGTCATTGCTGATAGCAGCAACTATGCGCAATTCAATTTGTGAATAATCTGCAGAGAGCAGAATATGCGACGAATCCCTGGGCAGGAAGGCCTTGCGGATTTCCCTTCCTCTTTCTGTTCTTACGGGTATATTTTGGAGGTTGGGATTATTGCTTGCCAGTCTGCCGGTCACCGCCACTGCCTGGGCATAAGAAGTATGTACGCGGCCTGTTTTGCGGTTGATCATCGATGGTAGAGCATCCACATAGGTTGATTTCAGTTTGGAAAGCTCCCTGTATACCAGGATATCATCTACAATTTTATTCTGGTGGGACAGTTTGAGCAATACATCTTCCCCAGTCGCATATTGCCCGGTTTTGGTTTTTTTCGCTTTTGGATCGAGCTGTAGTTTATCAAACAATACCTCTCCCAATTGTTTGGGTGAGGATAGATTGAAACGCACACCCGCCTGCTGGTACACACTTTCCTCAGCCTGTTTTGCGTCTTTGTCCAACTGTTTGGAGTAATCATTCAAAAAAGCGGTATCAATTTTTACCCCTTCATATTCCATAGCTGCAAGGACTCTTACCAGCGGATTTTCCACTTCGTTAAAAACTTTTTCTACTTGCTTTTCTTTTAAAAGAGGGATAAAGACATTTTTCAGCTGAAGGGTAATATCGGCATCTTCTGACGCGTATTCTTTTATTTTCTCCAGTTCGACATCCCGCATGTTACCCTGGTTCTTTCCTTTTTTGCCAATAAGCTCTTCGATGTGCACCGGTTCGTATCCCAGGTATTGGGCGCTCAATAAATCCATACTGCGCTTTCCCTCGGGTTCGATCACATAATGGGCAAGCATGGTGTCAAAAATAGCTCCTTTCAATTCCACTCCATACCATGCCATGACAAGCATATCGAATTTGACATTTTGCCCGATCCAGGTTTTAGTTGGATCATTAAACAAGGGAGTAAAATATCCAAGTATTTTTTTTGTTTCTTCCTGGTCGGGGGGACAGGGAACGTAAAACGCTTCCCCCGAATTGACGGCGAAGCTCAGACCGACCAGCTCTGCGTCATTTGCGTCNNGTCCGGTTGTTTCGGTATCAAAACAGATTTCCGGATGGTTGGCGAGTCTGGTTACCAGGGCTTTTATTTCCTCCGTTCCCTGGACAGCATGGTATTGGTGTTTAGTGTTCAGTATGTTTTTTTCAACCTTCATGACGACCGGTTCTTCCACCGCTTCCGGGGATTCTTTGATATTTTCCACGGCATTGCCAAACAANNCCTCTTCTCCCAGGATTCTTTTCGCAACTGTTCTGAACTCCAGATCTGAAAAAACATCCTTCAATACCTCCTTGTTCCAGTCTTTCAGCCTGAAATCCTCCTCGTGAAATTGAACTGGTACCTGTGTGATAATGGTGGCTAATTTTTTACTCATGAGGGCAAGGTCTTTTCCTGCCTTTACTTTTTCTCCGACCGATCCTTTTATATTTTCAGCATTGGCCAAAATATTCTCCAGGGTTCCGTATTCTGCCAATAACTTAGCCGCTGTTTTTTCTCCGATCCCAGGAATACCCGGAATATTATCCACCGCATCCCCCATTAGGCCGAGTATGTCTATCACCTGGGATATTTCCTTAATATTCCATTTTGCCAATACCTGTTCAGGACCGATAATTTCAACATCGCCTCCCTGGTAACCGGGCTTGTATATTTTTATATTTTCGGTCACCAGCTGTCCGTAATCCTTATCAGGTGTGACCATGAATACTTCATATCCGGCAGCGGCAGCCTGTTTGCTAAGAGTTCCGATCACATCATCTGCCTCATAGCCATCCAGTTCCATCACAGGGATGTTGAATCCCTTGATGATCTTTTTTATATCCGGAATGGCGATCACCAGATCTTCGGGGGCTTCCTGCCTGTTGGCTTTGTAATCGGCGAAATCAATATGCCTTTCTGTAGGAGCGTGGGTGTCGAAACATACTGCCATGTGTGAAGGCTGCTGGTTATTGATGAGTTCTACCAGGGTGTTGGTAAATCCAAACTGTGCATTTGTATTTTTGCCTTTCGATGTGATTCGTGGATTGCGTATAAGTGCATAGTACGCACGGAAAATAAGCGCCATTGCATCGAGAAGGAATAATTTCTTTTTCATAAAAACTCAGGAGACCATATCCTTTGGGTGTGGTTATGTCTTGCTCCTTTTAGGTTTTGTTTTG
>PLCH01000090.1:0-1685 GCA_003135585.1 Chitinophagaceae bacterium | reverse complement strand
TGCTCTGCTGCTGGTCATTTACATTGCAAGATAATAATAATGCTGAACTGACCACTGGTCTTAAGGGATAGCGGCTTGGCAATCCGTATAAGATTTTTATTTCATGGCAGCTAACTCTTTTTGCAACCTGAACATATCATCTCGCAAACGGGCCGCTTCCATAAAATCCAGGTCACGCGCAGCCTTCTCCATTTCTTTTTTNNCCGGGGCCACTGCATAAGGATTCATGGGATCGTATCCTTTGATGTCGAGAACAGAAGTCTGCGCAAAAACCTGTTCTTTTGATTTTAGGATGGTCCTTGGCGTAATATCATGCAGAATATTGTATTCAATTTGTTTCTGACGGCGGCGGCTGGTTTCATCTATGGTTCTCTGCATGCTTTCTGTCATGCGGTCGGCATAAAAAATAACGAGCCCATCCACGTTTCTGGCTGCCCGGCCTGCAGTTTGTGTGAGGGATCTTTCATTACGTAGAAACCCCTCCTTATCGGCATCGAGGATGGCAACCAGGGAAACCTCAGGCAGGTCCAGGCCTTCTCTTAGCAAATTCACTCCCACCAATACATCGATATGCCCAAGCCTCAGCTGCCGAAGGATTTCGACCCTTTCCAGTGTGTCAACTTCGCTATGGATGTATTTGGATTTGACATTGAGCCGGTGCAGGTACTTGTCCATCTCCTCCGCCATTCTTTTGGTAAGCGTAGTCACCAGGACACGGTCGCCTTTCTTTATACGGTTGTCGATCTCATCAAGCAGGTCATCGATCTGGTTGACACTTGGCCGGATCTGGATGGGTGGATCCAGCAGACCGGTTGGACGGACTACTTGTTCCACCACTACCCCGCCTGTTTTTTCCAATTCATAATCACCAGGCGTGGCGGATACAAAGATGGTTTGATCAAGCATGGATTCAAATTCGTGAAAATTAAGCGGCCGGTTATCGAGTGCAGACGGTAAGCGAAATCCAAAATCCACCAAAACCAATTTGCGGCTTCTGTCACCTCCATACATACCACTCACCTGGGGTATTGTCTGATGGCTTTCATCAATGACGCACAAAAAATCTTTTGGGAAATAATCAAGCAAACAAAAAGGCCTCGTACCGGGATTTCTCCTGTCAAAAAACCTGGAATAATTTTCAATACCATTGCAATANNGGCAATAGCCTAATTCGCGGATCATCTCCACGTCAAAATTCACTCTTTCCCCTATGCGCTGGGCCTCTATAAATTTCCCCACGTTCTTAAAATAATTTACCTGGGCGGCAGCTTCATCCTGAATTTCGTTAATCACCTGCTGTAACATATCTTTTGGCGCCAGATAGAGGTTGGCAGGAAATATGGCCGCATTGTCCATCAAACCAATTCTTTTGCCCGTTCTTATCTCAAAACTTTCTATCTCATCAATTTCATCTCCAAAAAAACTGATACGGTACCCATAATCCAGATAGGGGAGATTGATATCAACCGTATCCCCTTTTACGCGAAAACTTCCCCTTCCGAATTCTCCCTGGCTCCGGTTATACAAGGAGTTGACCAAGGAGTGGAGAAAACCCTGCCTGGATAGGGTCTGCCCGTGCTGAATACGGATAATGCCATTTTCAAATTCCGCAGGGTTGCCGATACCATATATGCAGCTCACCGATGCGACCACGATAATATCCCTTCTCCCGCTTAATAATTGGG
>PLCH01000400.1 GCA_003135585.1 Chitinophagaceae bacterium | reverse complement strand
CGGGAAGGTAGACTGCCTGGAAGCTCCAGAATTCCCAGTGCAACAATTTAATAAAAAAAGGACGGTTCAATTGATTTTGGAACCAGTTCATTATTTTCCTACTGCTGTTTTTGTAAATGCTAAGGTATGCATCCAGGATTGCTGGCTTTTTAGATCCAGGTAAGTTAAGCTTCCCGTCTTTTCGGTTAGCTCGAGGGAAGTTATACTAACGGTAAAGACCAATCCATCCCGGTTCATCAAAAGATCATTGCGGGAGTCACCTTCTCCGGTGAACTGGTGAAAATGAAGGATATCATCGGTCGACGGTGACTTGTTTATCCCAATCCAATCTGTAAACCATTTTCTGCGTTTGTTTGATATTTTCTTCTCATACAATGTAACCGAGGACCAGATATGAGGTTTATTCGGGTCTAGCTGTGTCTGGGATTTTTCAAATCCATCCCAATAACATTCAAAAAGTTTTTTATCATCCCAAATAATTGCAGTAAACGGCTCAATATTATTCAAATCTATGGATAAAAAATCTGCAAGAGGCGCTTCGCTGTCTGCGAGATCAAGTAAAATAAGTCCGCGGCTTTTGCGATAGGGCGGCGTCGAAATATGATTAACCCTCGCTCCATTTAGGAAAACAACAACATTACCATTTTCGTTAACCGCAAACCAGGTTCCTCCCCCGTCTCTGTCTTTGGGGAATAATACATTCCCGGTTTTCATGGCATNNGACCGGGCGCGTTTTTCATCCCGGTTCGAGGAAATGAAAATTTTTTCTCTGACAGGGATAAAAGTTACTGTACACATTGCCTGCGATGCTTAAGAGTGGATGATGCAACTCCAAAATCCTCTGATATTGAAACCGGGCCAACTTCCTTGATTCCGATACGGATAAGCGCCATATGATGGATGGTATGTTCCAGATTATAGGCAATTTCACGGTAATAATTGGTTTCTATAAAAATCGTATGGGTGGACTGATCGTCATAACAAGCANNGTTTCTATTTCAATGTCCCTTTTCCGGTCTTCGTAATTTACGGTACCTTCCTTATAGCCTTTTTCAAGGCACTGAAATAATTCTATAATGTGCCGGACATGCTGGCCGATTGTATGATTAAACAAGGAGCTGCAGCGCTGGCCATATTGATCACCTGACAATTGTTCAAGAGATCCGGCTAATTGAACAACAACATTATTAAGGGCTTTTTGTAGTTGCATAGCTGGCTGTATTTTCTAAAAATAGTTATTTATTAACTTCTTTTGCAAACACTTCGAGGAGCACATCCAGGTTATCNNGGGGGTACTTGATCCCCCCACTTCAAAATCCTTTCTGTTCATTTTAAATTCCCCGTTGAAAAAAAAACCATCCCCGTAAGCTTTTGCCGTAAAGGGAAATGAAATATCTTTTGTTATGCCCTTAATTGTCAGTTTGGCTGAAATAAAAAATGTACCGTCCTTACTGGCCCGTTTCAGCCTGGTAGATACCAAATGAATCCTGGGGAAATTTTTAACGTTAAAATATCCTTGCTCCCTCAAGTGATTGTCGCGCATTTCATTTCCTGTATTAATGGAATTCGCATCCACACTCACGACAAAACTGCCTCCATCAAGATTACCGGGATCGAAATTGATTGTTCCCTTCAAGCCTGAAAATGAACCGTCCACATTGAATCCAAAATTTTTGATCCTGAACTTCACGGTGGAACCAGAATCCACCGGAACAAAGGACTGACCAAATGCCAAAATGTTTATGGACAAAATGAATAAGCTGAACATAAATTTCTTCATCATAAACGATCCGCTTTGCGTAAAAAGGGAAGNNTCAGTGCATATATAAATAATACCGCATCCCCGTCAAATATTATCCCCAGTTTGGTCAGGTGAAAAAATAAGGCTCCGGACATTAACCCGAGACCTAACACAGCACCATACCCCGTTGTGCGGGGAAACAGGATCAACAGGGAAGCAATCAGTTCCAGTACACCAGTACCAATCCGGCCCCAGGGTTCCATGCCCAAGACCATAAACAATCGAACCGATTGGGGATGGGCAGTAAATTTAAAATACAAAGTTTGCAGCAGAATAATAGCAGCCAGTAAACGAAGCACCCAAAGCAAAATATTCCGGAATTTCATAAATATTAATCTTTTGAGTTAGTGATAAAATTTTAGCCAGTTGGCATTGGCATTTTTTTGAAGTTTCGTTTCATCTTTATTCCAGCTCTTCAGGGTATTATTGAAAAATTTATTGTAAAAAAGATACAATTTGCCATCCTCGATCTTAAAAGTGCCCGGATCAATCTCTACCTTGGAACCGCTACTTCCCATAGCATAGGCGCACCACCCCCCGTATTGAGGTTCATATTTGGAGGGGTTTTTCCTGAATTCCTGCCTGTTTGCTCCTGAAGAAAAATAGTATGTTACACCATTACTCAAAACCGCCTCGTCTTTATTGCCTTTTACAGCTTTACCTTTAGTAAAATAGGCAACAGCGTCATATCCCTTTATCCCAACCCCCTCTTCAAGATTGAATTGTTTTTTTCGCAGGTCCGCCTGGTCTTGGGAAAAAATTGCCTGTCCTGCAATAATAAATAGAATGGTTAACAGGTTTCCTTTCATTTGATGAGATTTAGCGCCAAAAATATACTGGTCCGGTTCATTGTACTGTCATTTAGTTGACATTCACCCGTTTTTGTAATTTTTTAACATCGAGGAAACATATCTGTTGACGGTCATAGGAAAGAATTTTTTCTGTTCCAAGTTCGTTAATCAAGGTGGTAACTGTTTGCCGGCTTGAACCGATAAGATTGGCGATATCTTCATGGGTAAGATAATTTGGCATGCAAAATCCATCACTTGTTTTTTCACCTATATTTTGCTGGACAAGTTGCCAGAGAAAATGAATGAGACGGGTTTTCACATCCTTATTAAGAAGATCAACCAACCTGTTCTCAATGTTCCTTAATTTGGCTCCCACTTGTTTGCTATACTTTAGGGCAAGGTCAGGGTTTCTTTTGAGCAATTTTTCAAAATCCTCAATGGTAAATGCACACAGGCTGACATCATTTTTATAAGCCTGGGCAAATTCGCCATTCAGGTTATTATTCTCCAATGTAAACTGACCGAAAATTTCACCTTTCTGGATGATTTCCTTCACCCTTTCATTTCCTTCATTGTCTATATAACCGATTTTAATCTGCCCGCTCTTTATAAAATACAGCTTGTTATGATTATAAGCTTCAAAATATATATATTTTCCTTTTGGTACTTCAATAAATCGGTGTACAATATTAAGTTCCTTGTATTC
>PLCH01000519.1 GCA_003135585.1 Chitinophagaceae bacterium | reverse complement strand
TCAAAAGACTTCTTTGGGATTCCTTTACCTTTTTTGAATGTAATGTTTCATTTAAGTCTTTAGAAAAAGCGAGTGATGAATTATAATCCTGTTTGAACTTTTCCGGGCTTTCCAAATAACCTTTTACATAATCCTGTGGGCTTAGTAGTTTATTGGAAAAAATTGGCGTAGCAGAACTTTCCCCTTTAAGATGCAGGAAGTGACTAATTTTTATTTCCTTTGGTTTTTCGCCGCTAACAGCAATAGCCAACACATCAAACTCTTTAGATAAAAAAGATGCATAAAGTAATGCACCATCTACTGAAAAATCTGCATAGCAATCCTTCGATTTACTTTCATGCTTTTTGACATCGGACTTACATTCAATTACAATAATGAGATTGGGATTATGCTTGAAAGTGATTATAAATTCTGGGTTGCCATGCCTGTCGCCTTTCTTTGAGGCATTTTTGAGCAGCTTATCAATTTTAGGGGAGTCCGATTTCTGTTCTTCTATGGTAATATTGGAGAACTTAGTAAAATGTTTCCTGACTATATTTTCGGTTTTCCGTTCGTTTGCCATTACTTAGAGATAAGTTCATTATAGGTTATTCTACCGTGTATGTTCTTTAGTGAAATTTCAAACTTTTGTTTGCTGGTGATCTTGCGGCTATTGAACCGGTAAGAAAATTCGTCACAATATTTGTGCAAGTGTTTTGGACTTACTTGGTGGTAAATTCCGTATATACCTCTTTTAAGCAATGACCAAAAATTTTCGATATTGTTTGTATGAAATGCACCACGAACATACTAATTATCTTGATGGTTTATAACAACGTGAGCATAATTTTTTGAAAGACCACTGTAACCGAGCCATTCATCCGTAACCATTATTGAACCTTCGGCAACCATTTTCTCAATGATAGGCTTCAATGTCGTTGCCTATGTGTCCGGTACTACTGAGAGGTGAACGTTTCCGCCTGTTTTCATTAGTTTGTTAGGTCTTCCGCAGGCTCCCCCAAAAACATGTTTTTATCCATTCTATTCAAAGTTTGGAAAGTAATAATACTCCGAAAATGTGGCATTTATGTTAAAATTTACGCATCCAATGGGTGGACGGCTTTCCGATGGATTCTTTACAGGGTCAGACTCATAGAATATTAAAGATCAATTCCGATCTCATTATTATTGAAGCTAAAACAGCAATAAAAGATGAAATGGTTTCCCGCTGTTTAATATTGAATAAGTCACGAAAGGAACAATGCCTTGATCTTCACTATCATGATTTGCGGTATAAAAAATACGTTCAAGAAAGTCACAATCTTCAAACTTTTCTGTTTTGATCAGGACATTATTCGCGATCTTATAGAATGTCTCATTGTAAGTAAAAGGTTCTGTATTCCTATAATTGCAATCTTTGAAATAAACATACATTTCCTTTTTGAGAAGGGCGAACAGCGTGTCATAATATTTCTTGCAGGCGTTTTTTCCTTTTGCATTAAAAGCAACAATAGTATATCTCGGTTCGTATCCTTTTATCTCGACAATTTGAATAATTTGTGGGGGAGTGTTGTTGCTCATAAAAAATAGTTTTAATTTGAAAGCTTTTTTGCACTGGAAACTTGTTCCTTTTTTATCTCATCAATTAATTCCTGTTCGGTAGGGAGATAGATTCGGTACTTACTAGCAAACAATTGATCATTCCCATTTAGAATGGAATACTTGACAACGGTTTCATCTTTATCAGCGCAAAGGATAATGCCAATTGTTTGGTTATCGTCCGGGGATTTCTTTAAGTGATCGAACATCCTAACATACATGTCCATTTGGCCAACATCCTGGTGGGTCAGTCTTCCGGTCTTGAGATCAAAAAGTACGAATGCTTTAAGGATATAATTATAAAAAACAAGATCTAGGTAAAAATGACTGGTTTCTGTATTGATATGGTACTGCCGGCCGACGAAGGAAAATCCTTTACCCAGTTCCAAAAGAAAGTGCTGCAGGTGGNNTCCAACACAAAAGGGTCTTTTATGAAATCGGCGGGATTTTGCTTTTCCGGCTGATCTTTCTTTAGTAATATTTCGCTTTTCTGGCTGGATGAGAGAAGGCGGTCATAGTATAAGGTGCTAATATTGCGATCCAACTGGGTTGTGCTCCAATTTTGACCTGCGGCTTCTTGGAGATACCAATTCCTGGCAGGTATGTTTTCAACCCGCATCAACAGCCTGTAATGGGTCCAGGACAATTGGCTNNGGGATCAACAGAGCACCGTATTCGGCCCGGTCGGCCCCCTTTTGCTCTTCTTCGAAAATTCGCTTCCCGGTCTGCCAATAAGCTTGTACCATAGCGGTATTTACGGCTACGTAAGCCTTTTCCCTGGATTCGGTCAGGATGGCAACTATATCTTTGAAGAATGAATTTTCCAGATTCATTTGTACTCAATTGATATTCAATAAATTATAGAAGCAACCAATTAGCTACGAGGTTTGTAGCTTTTTCAAGTTAGATTTCTCAAACTCTGTGAAGCCCTTTTTTAAATANNCGTGTATGTCAACAGGATTTCCCTGTTTGTCAGAGAAATTCAACTCTTTGGACAAGGAATTCAGGGAAAGATTTAGCTTTTCTGAGACACTCGCAAGGTCGATCGTTACTTGGGGTGAATGGCCTGCTTTTAAGGATTCAATCAGTTTAGTTCGCTGGGCGGGGTCCTTTAATTCTTTTATCGGCCATTTCTCTAAGGCTGCTTTCAAATCTAGAGATATTATTGGCAAATCTTGACCTGCATAACGTTTAATATCCTGGAGCCCTATCCAAGATTCCTTTCCCTCAACTTGTATAGAGACCATTTTATTTTGAACGAGCGCCGAGATATGGGCAGCTTTTAATCCATCCCTTAGGTTAAATGTATGCTCGTTAACCTGGTTGTATGCCATATGATTAAAGGGGTCAGCCTGGCGGGAGGAAGCATCGACATGGGAAACGAAATATTTATCTGTGCTCGGGACTTTGGCAAAATGTAAAATGAAATCCGTTTTATCATACCTGGGTTCGAAATAATGCAGGTGAAATTCAGCAAGGTTGTGTTGCATCATTTTTTGTAAAGGGCCCTCTATATTCATGTTAAACCCAAACGACTTGAGATTCTGCTGAAGGTTTTCGATATTATGTTTTAGGTTTTGTTGCTTTTCAAATTTCTTCATCTCTCGATGATACTGAAAATGTGATTTAAGGTTTCTGGTGATGATACGTCCCAAAAACATTTGCAGTAATCGCAGCAATTTGAAAAAAGTAGGTCTGAGCCGGGTTTCCAGAACCAATGCTTGTAAGCGGACATACCTGAGCGTTTGCTTGTCTTGTTTATTGTGGGTTCTACGATAAGCTTTTATTAGGTTTTTATAGAAATTGAGTTTTAATTCCAGTGCCTTTTCATCTCTCTTGCCCAGGAAAAAGTGATTCATTTTATAAGGGGTCTGT